>JAGVIJ010000015.1 GCA_020056125.1 bacterium
AGCCAAAAACGATAATCAGCCAGCGCCAAAGAAGAAAGATCCTGCCAAATAAATGGCAAAAGACAAACGGTCGCGCAGGCCGTGATGAAGAACAGCGCAATACCATCACCAAATCTTCGAGCGCTCCGTTGAATCAAAAAATCGCCCACTCCCCAGGACAACATGGCGACAAAGGCCCAAATGGCTCCCATGGATGATCCCATTGTAACACCTAATTATCTGTTGCCCTATCAGCGCAGCTCATTTCGTTTCCAAGCGCCGCGCGATTTTGCTATGCTGTGGAACGTATGATGCATTTTGATCAACCAACCATTCCGGACGGACAATGCGCGGTGCCGGAAAAAGAAATGGAAATCACCTTTGTGCGCTCGTCCGGACCGGGCGGACAAAACGTGAACAAGACTTCGACCAAGGCCGTGGTGCGCTGGAATGTGAACGGATCAGCGGCATTTTCCGATGAAGAGAAAACGCGGATTAATGAGCAACTCGGCGCGCGATTAACCAAAGAAGGTGACTTGATTGTAACCTGCATGAAGACGCGGTCACAATTGCAAAATCGAGACATGGCCGTTCAGACCTTGCGGAATTTGGTGGCGCGAGCGCTGGAGCCGGAAAAGGAACGCAGACCAACCAAACCCACTCGGGCTTCAAAGGAACGACGGCTGGGCGCAAAAGAACGACAGGCGGGAAAAAAACGAGAACGTCAAAAACCAAAATGGGAATGATATCAGCGACCGCTTGCCAAACAGGCAGATTCGGTGTATATTCTGCTAGCTTTTAACACTCATGGTGGCCATAGTTCAATGGTAGAACACTGGTCTGTGGCACCAGTTACGAGGGTTCAATTCCCTCTGGCCACCCCACGTAAAAAGTCCAGCTTGCCTGGGCTTTTTACGTGAGCCACGTGATCCGAGCGACAGCGAGGATTTTACGTGGCCACCTTGAATCATAATCGGCGCTGGACTTCACGTGGCGCAGCCACGACGCGTGAACGACGGCTTACCCGTCGTTTTTAAGTATGTGGTTTTTACTTCAACGAGAGCTTATAATACCCCCATGCCCATACTTGATTTTCCCGAACTGCGACAAACCTATGATTATGATTGCGGCGCATGCGCGTTGCAGGCTGTGTTGGCATATTACGGAATTGAACGCTTTGAGGGCGAGCTGATCAAATCCGCTAAAACATCCAAAACAACCGGCACCACAATTCCCAACCTATTGCGCTTATTGAAGGCGTCCAAATTGAAATATGATTCTCGCTCCATGAGTCCAGCCGAGGCGCGCGAATATATCGTGCAGGGCATTCCCGTGATTCTGCTTTTGCAGGCTTGGAGCGACAAAAAGAAAAAAGATTATTCCTCGAGCATGCGCGACGGTCATTATGTGGTGGCTATTGGGTTTGATGATGCGCGCATTATTTTTGAAGATCCGTATGTATTGAAACGAACTTTCCTGACAGACCAAGAATTGATCAAACGCTGGCATGGCCATGCAGGGGGGAAGCCCATCTTAAATCATGGGATTGCGGTGTACGGCAAAAAATCAACTTATCGCCCCAAACAAACTATACGGATGAAGTAGAGAATCGAGACTTGATATTCTCCTAGCATGGGTGCCTTGACACAACCCCTAATTTGATATAGAAATAACAGTTCGATGGGTTCCGACCCCTATCGTTGTTCCTTACATAATCCCAGTCGGAGAAACATGAGGTTCTAACATGTCTGGCGCCAGAAATTTCCTACAGCTTTCCGGCACCTATTGCACCGGACGGATCCGCACAGTCATGGTCATCGGATTGTATTCCGACATGGCCTTCGACTTCAAGGGAAGGGGGCTCTACATCAGCCCTCAACGCATCGGAGAAGTGGCGGGACGCTACGGCACAGTGATACACAAGTGTGTGTATCTGCCCGGCAGCGTCCTGGCTGACCCCGGCCAAATACTCCAGTGGTCAAACCAGGGGTACAGAGTCTGCGCGGCTCTGCCGGCCAGGAATGATCCGGGCAATTCAGTGATTCCCATCTGGGACGACGTCCGACTCCATAAACCGGACATCTTGGTGTTGGTGGCCGGAAACGGACTGCCCGAATCGCTCATCAGCGCCATCAAGTATAAACTGTTTGCCAGCGTTATCCTGTTGGCCACCAACCCGCAAGCCAGGTTGAGCACCGCCGCAGACCTGGTATTGAATTTGCGGGACTACGTGGACGGCAAACCCTTGCCGCCGCTCATGCGACCGTCAACGCCCGAGGAGCAACTCCTCGAGTATCTGGAAATTGCGGCCAAGAGTTGCCCGCTGGCCGAGCAACTCGAACAGGACAATCCCCGCGTCCACGGCATGATCGAGAACGTGATGGCCGCAGACGAAACGACGGAGACCACGACCCTGCGTACGCTGGTCGCGCTCTACGCTCAACGAGACTTGCCGCCGCTGGTGCAAGCCGTGCTCTGCGCACTGGCCTTGCATCCCGGACCTGACGGCAAGTTGGTACCCATGGTGCCCAAGGAGAAGTATTTCAAACTGCTCCAGCGGCACAACGTCCCCATCGGCACCGAGGGATGCGCCGCTCTGGAGTTGCTCTCCGAACTCGGCCTGCTCTCTGCACAGCGCGGCGACCATTGGTACGAGGTGGACTATTCCTACACCTTGGCTTTCAACGAACCGGCGTGCAAGTTGGCGCGCGAGTTCCTCAAGTGGATCGAAGGCTCACGAGTTCGAATGACGGACTGGATGAGCCGGATGCTCACTGCACTCGAGATACTGGGCGTCAATCCCGGAGGCTTGGATGATCAACAGCTGGCTCTGGTGCGAGATCTCTTGCGCCTGATCTTGCACAACATCCATGCGCACATCCTGGTGCACGCCTTGGAGGATCGCGGATTGCGCACGTCCGAGCAAGTCGCAAAGTTCGTGCGACGAGCTCTGGAGGTGTTGGATGTTCCGGCGCAGATGGAGGAGGACGAGGATGCCGCCGAGGAGGGCGAGACTCCGACGAAAAGCGTCCTACGCCTCATCCCCGGAACAAGCGGAACGGCCAAGGCCGGTACCGCCACCTAGTCCGTCTCGTCAGCCTCCGCGCAGCTGACCCCTTGCCGCTCGTCAGAACTAAACTGATGGGCGGTATTTTTTTATTCATAGCTCCCTTGACAAATTCCCCTTCTTATATTAAAACAAGAGCGAATAGAGCGGCATACGGTCTGTCCGGGCGGTTGCTACGCAATCGCCCACAGGACCAACTAGCCGCGAACCGAGTGCGAGCAGTTGCGCTATCTATGAGGGAGAATCAGTGGTTCCAGACTTCTCCAAGGCGGGGTGTTCAGACCTAGGCTCCTGACCCCCGCTGTTTTTTATAAATTTATATCCAAATTTTTTAAGAGTATAAGATAATTGAATTTTTAATTGCGCGCGACCATTGCCACCTTTTAGGTAACGTTCGCGTCGTTTGGCCTCCAACTCTTCCAGATAAGCCTCATAGTAAATTAATTTTAGTGGCCGACGTTCTTTAGTCGCCGTTGAAAATCCGGCTGAATGCTCACTGATTCTCCTTTTAAGATCCCCTGTGTAACCGACATACAATTTATAATCTTTTAAACTGAACAATACATAAACATAATACATACGTACTAATCGTAACAGAACAATTGTCTAAACAAAAACAACCAGGCGATATGCCTGATTGTTTCCACTGAACTCATCTCGGTATGTGGTGAGCGAGCTTAGCTCGCCGCACCTTCGCTCTTTTTCGCTCGTTTTCGTCAGGGGAAGCTAAGCTTCCCTAGTCCGCCGAAACCGAGCTGAGCTCGGTGGTGCCCCCGGAAGGAATCGAACCTTCATAACCAGCTTAGAAGGCTGGAGTTTTATCCATTAAACTACAGGGACGAAATTCGCCCTAGGCGAATAAATCTCAAATGCCAAATGCCGAATTACGAATTGCGGATGCCAAATTTTATCACTAACGGAAATGGAATATAACAGATTTCTGACAAAGTTTCAAGTAGGGGCGAGATTCATCACGCTCATGTTTTCGATGAGGGCGCAATAAATTGCGCCCCTACGCGGACAATGCTCCCTTCAATCTCCTCGGCGCTTGGCATGAAACGCCTGATGCACATCGCGCAACTGCTGATTGGTAACGTGCGTATAAATCTGCGTGGTGGTGATGGAGGCGTGGCCCAACATGGATTGCACGCTGCGCAAATCAGCGCCGTTCATCAAAAGATCCGTGGCAAAGGAGTGGCGCAGGGTGTGAGGAGAAACTTTTTTAGGAATGCCTGCGGCTGAAGCATAATGTTTGACCAACCGTTCCATGGAGCGCGGCGTGATGGGTTGAGCCTCGGCATCATTGTGCGAACCGGCGGCTCGGTCATGCCGCGCGAACAAATAAGGTGAATCAGCCTGCCTGCCGGTAGGCAGATCCTTGCGCAAAGCCAAATATTGTTTGAGCCAATAGCGCGCCTGATGCGAGAGGAAAACTACGCGCACTTTATCGCCCTTGCCGCGCACGCTGAATTCATCGCGCTCCAAATTGATTTGATCGCGTTTGAGATTGACCAGTTCAGAAACACGCATGCCCGTGGAAAAGAAAAGTTCCAGAATCGCGCGATCGCGTTTTTGCAAAATCTCGGGTGCGTCGCTCTTGGTCGGCGCATCCAGCAAGCGCTCCAGATCCATAGCTTCCAAAAAAGCCGGTTCGCGCGCGCCTTGGCGAGCTAATTCAATTTTTTCCGGAGCCATGGTTTGCACATCATGCCGCGCCAGATATTTTAAGAAGGAGCGCAGAGCGATCAAATGATAATTTTGCGTATTCTTTTTGAGCTGGCCGCGCTCCGGATATTCCAACCGATTTAAAAACAAACGATACTGTCGGATCTTTTCATAATCCACCTCATTCGCCGCCGGATCCTTGGCCCACTCAATGAAACGATTAAGATAAAAATCATAATTCCGCACGGTGAGCGGCGACCGGCCTTTTTCAATCTCAAGATATTCAAGAAAGGGACGAAGATGCTTTGATAGTTTAGACATAGTTTCGAATTTAGAATGTCGAATATCGAATTTCGAATTTTTAATTTAGTGATATCTTGATCAACTCCTGGCGCGACATTCGATATTCGAACTTCGA
>JAGVIJ010000029.1 GCA_020056125.1 bacterium
CGCGCATCAGGCCGCTTAACTCCGCCGCTGGATGAGAGGATGGCCGTGGCTAAGACTAAAAATACAAAGCCCAGAAGTTGCGTGCCGGTCAATCGTTCGCCTAGAAAAAAATAGGTGCCGGTTAAAGTTAAAACCGGAATCAGGGATCCCACGATGGGCACCACGCGGCTGGCTTCGGCTCGAGCCAGCGCCGCGAAAAAAGTTTGCAGGGCGAAAATAAAAGTGACGCCCGAGAATACGGCGATAATTAAAATCATGCCTTGCGGCCAAACCTTAACCCACGGCGTAGCGGCTAGAGCAAAAACAGACAAGATGCCCACCATGCCAGCGTAAGTGGCGCTGCGTTTAAAAGCCGAGGACAGGAGCGCTTTGTCGATTATAAAAGCCACTCCGTTTGAGAGATGGCCAATGATTGCAAAAAGGAACCAGGACATGCGCTATATTATAGCAAATTTTTAGAAATATTACGTTGGGTAAGAAAAGCGAACACGGTCTTTTCCTTGGATGTGCTATAATATTTTTATATGCATCACGCACATCGTCATTATGTGGCAGCCGCGGCAGTGATCGCGCTATTTTTTATCGCTGTCTTAGGCGCGGGTTGTCCATTGGATAAATTTAAAACCGCCAGCGCGCCACCGGTTGATGTGACAACATTAAAACAGCCGTCTCCGGCTGCTCAACCCACCCATGCTCCGGAGATTCCTGCGGAAGCTAAAAATGTTCCGCGGCCTTATTGATTTTTGCTCACCAAGATCAGCGCGCGCTTAAGGGTTTCCGCTCGCAGGGCTTGGATAAATTCAGGTGAAATAGATAGGGATTGAACTTTGGCCTTGGCATCTTGCGCCAGGGTTTTTAAAGTGGCTGACCACTGGTCGCTATTGGGATCATCGGTCCATTTGCTGACTGAATAAAAACCATTAACATCTTTAGTCAGCCAAATTCCGGCAAAACCGGTTTTTTCGGTTTTGACTTGCAGTTGACCATCGGCGTCGATTTGCCAAGCTGTGCAATGAACCAGACCCACATAATAAAGATCAAATTGATTGGCCGCGGCTTGTGTGACTTTGCGTTGCGCGCAAGTCGTCAACGATTCGCCGGCCAGCCATTGCTTGGCGGTTTCAGCGCGCAGAGTATAAGCGGCTAAATCATTTTGGATTAAGGCCTGACCAATGGCATTGCGCGGCGCTTGCAAATAGCCGCACAGGGCGCGCGCGCCTTTATCGTGTTCAGCCGAGCATTGTTTGCGCATGACCAATCCAATGAGTCCGTCGTCCATACGCCGATTGGTGGCCACCAGGAAAATCAGGGCGGTTTCCAGAATCAATAAGACGCAACCCAAAACCAATAAGAGCCTAAGCGGAGTTTCGGGATGGGAAATGAAATCCGCCAGATGAGGTTCAAATATCCACAATTGGCGGCGCGCGATAATCTCGCACAACAGTATAATTAAAGTAGCGGCCGCGGCCCAAGCCAAAGGTAATAAACCGGGCACGCCCAGAGCTTGCGCGGCCAATAAAGTTATAGGAAAAGCCAGTACGCTAAGTACGACCCAGACCAAAGGATGGCCTTTAGTTTCATGATGAGAAAACCACATGGGAGTAGTATAGCATATTGCGAGCTACTCATGCACCTCAACCGGCGTGCCGACTTCAGACCAATTGTAAATCCACTCAGCATCTTGCAGGCTGGTGTTCACACAACCATGACTCATGCGATAGCCGAAGTTGTTGTGCCAGTAGGCGCAATGAATATAATAATGAGAAGTGATTTCAAGATTGTATTTTACGTTGATCGGAACTTTGCGTTGCACGGTCGTGGATATTATGGGCGTGGGGTGTCTGGCTACGCCGGTTGAGACCAAAAAACTTTTGGCAATGCGGCCATGTTCATAGGCATAAAGCCGCTGTTCGGAAAGATCAACATCAATCACCCGATTTTTATCCGTGGGTCCGACGATAACCGGCGCTAAAGGCATAACCAACAGCTGGGAATTGAATTGCGTTAAACTTAGCGCGCCGCGGTAATCTTTATCCAGGGGGAGAAATTTGGAGAGCAAATCGCCGCGACGATTAAACAACCGCACCTCTGGCCAGTCTCCCCCGTTGCGCGCGGCCGCAATTTCATCTGCGCCGTCATGATTAAAATCATGGGTCGCGAGCGTTACGCCGCTTTTGGAGGTTTGATCAAAAGCTAAAAATTCGTTTTGCCGCACTACGGCGCGCGCCAGAAAATCGATTTGATAATTTCGCACCAGGGGCAAATTCCAACTCTCGATGGCTGTAACTATATTCGGTCCGTTCGGGGTTTGGATAATTGTCAGAGTTACGCCGTCGGTCATTTGTTTGTCAAAGGCGAAAAAATCCAAACTCAAATTTTGCATTTGTCCATCCCAAATCCTGACATGCGGTTCGCCGCCCGGTTCCGGAGAAGTGATGATTTCAGCTTTGTCATCGCGATTCAAATCAGCCGCAACCACATGCGCGCCGCCCAGGAATCTTGGGTCATAAGCCAAAGCGCCGCCTTTTAATTTATGTGTGCCATTGGCATTGAAGATATGGATTTTGGCTTCAGCGCCCGGACCCGGCGCAGTAATGATTTCAGCTTTTCCATCCGCATCCGTATCCCCTACCGCCACACTGACTCCGCCGCGAAATCCTTGAGCATAGGCGAAGAATGATTTGAGAAGTTTTCCGTCGTTGGAAAAAATGCGCACCAGCGGTTGATTGCCCTTGCCCGCGGCCACGATGATTTCTAATTGCCCATCGCCATTTACATCGCCGCTGGCTAAATTCCCTCCGCCTTCGGCTGTTTTATCAAAGGCTAAAAATTGCGGTTCAGCGCCTTTGTTCCATTGACCGGCGGTCAGATTCCAGTTTTTAATTTCCGGCGGTCGCGCATGTTCAGTTTTGACCGGTATGGGCCGAGTGCGCGCGGCATGTGCGGTTGATGGGCAGAAAATAAAAATTAGAATCAACAGCGCTCCAATGTTCAAAGCATGGCGTGGAGAGCGGATTCTCATATTACCCTGTTAGATTAACCGTAAATGCAAATTGTGTACAGTTAAAGATTGAAGGTTTTTAAAAAACGTTGCAGTGCGTATTTGAACGGTAAGAGCAAAAGCGCCCAGGGGAAAATTATCAGCACTGCGGAGAGCAGCACGTTGGGATCAGTGAAAAAATTACCGGCCAGATAGATAGCCAAAGTGAAATTCATGAAAGTCAGACACACGGCCGAAGTCAGTCGATCTTTGGCCGGGCGCCAAAAGATGACTGCATATCCGGCGATCCAGAGCAGGCTGATGAAAACCGTTAAAATCAAAAAGTTGAATTAACAGGCTGGAACCGAAGCCATTGGTTATAACCCAGGCTTGTTTGGCGATTTCTCCGGCAATGAGCAAACCGAGAAAAATCAGGGAGATGGGTTTGAAAGTAAAAAAAGTTATTTTGAGATGCCGGCGCCAAAAGTGTCTAACCAGTTGCGCCAAGGCAAAAGGCAAAATGATGACTATGGCTAATTTGCCGAACATGGTGAGAGCGCTGACCGTGACCGCGGTGCCGGCTAGAGTTTGAATGATCAAGGGAATGGTGAAGGGCGCGAGCAATGCGGTGGTGAGTGTGAGCACCAATGCCAAACCCGTGTTGCCTTTGACCACCTCGACGAGCAGCGGGCTGGTCATGCCGCTGGGCATGGCGGTCAAGAGCATCAAGGCTACGGCCAGCGATGGAACTAAAAAGTTGGCCAGGAAAAATACTGCGACCGGCAAAACAATCAGCATGAAAAGATTGGCCACGATGAGCGCGCGCCAGTCTTTGGCGTGTTTGAAGATGTTTTTGGGCTCAAGTTTTAAGCTGGTGAGAAAGAAAACGATTTGTAAAAATAAAGTGGTGAAGGGCGCGAGATGGATTAATTATTTGGGGAACAATAATCCCGCGGCCAAGGCCAAGACCACGATGAAAAGATAGGATTGAGCTAAGTGGAGGAAGAGGTTGGTTATGCTTTTTATCATATGTTGCATGTAAGGTGCGTTAGAGTCCCAGCATTTCTTTTAATTGGGGGCTGGATTCAATTGTGGGCCTAAGTTTCTGAAAATCCGGTCGTCTGAAAAAGGTTTCACCGATTGGCGTGCCTTTGTCCATGGCTTCGGCAGCCGCCTCGCCCAGTACGCTGGTGACTCTATTGCCCAAAGCATCAAAATGGCCGCCGGCTGAAGCCATGGCTTTAAGCAGCATTTTAAATTCGCGGTGTATTTCGGCCTGTTTGGCCAGCATCTCACTTAAAAGTTCTTTGAAGAAACTCCCAATATTTTCTTGCGTGTGTTCCAGCTCCACGATACGATCCGCCCAGGTCTTGGCTGTGTACCCTTCGGCTTTAACATATTCGTTTACTATTTCACCCAGTTTATTCGCATCGCCCAATTGTAATTTGAGCAGGATGATATTGAGAATGAATTCTCTAAATACGGTTCGATGATCGCGCACGCCCTCCGGAGTCACCTCCACACTGCGGCCCACGCTGCCAAAATC
>JAGVIJ010000060.1 GCA_020056125.1 bacterium
AAGACACCGAGGACTGGGTATGAATGGACTGACTCCCATGGAAAGATTAAATCAACTGGCAAGTGTAAACTTGACGCTGCAATGCCACACTATTGACAATAAATTTATGATATGCTATAATTACAAGTTCTAACTGTTCTTTGAAGCGCGCCCGTAGCTCAGTTGGTAGAGCAGCGGACTTTTAATCCGTTGGTCGCGGGTTCGATTCCCGCCGGACGCACCATGAAGTAGATGCTCTGCATCACTTCATGGCAAGCCATGGGTAATACCAAGGCTTGCAACATTTTTTAAAAGGAGGGATGGCCGAGTTTACCCCGCAGTAGCTTTATGCGAAGGCGGGGCGGCTTAAGGCGGTGGTCCTGAAAACCACTGGGGTGAAAGCTCCCGTGGGTTCAAATCCCACTCCCTCCTCACAACTTTCGAAAAAGGAAAGATGGCCGAGTGGCTTAAGGCGGCGGTCTACTAAACCGCAGAGGTGAAAGCCTCCGTGGGCCCGCCCCGCCGAAGCCTCGCTAAACGAGGCGAAGGCGGGGTGAAAATCCCACTCTTTCCTCTGTGATTAGTTGCCAATGACCCTCACCCAGGAAACTTGGCAGACGCAAATGCGGCAAGGCGTTGGTGATTGCGCGCTCATAAGGAGCAGCAACATACGGGCGTGGCTTCCACATAAGTGGCGGTCATAAGATAATGCCAACGCGCTAATCACTCCCCTTCTTTCTTTCTAATCGGGCGTCGTCAAGCGGCAAGACACAGGACTTTGGATCCTGTTTCGGAGGTTCGAATCCTCCCGCCCGAACAAAAAACTTCACTTTTCATTAAAGGTGGAGTTTTTCATTTTACCCTTGACACTTGCACCCAATAACGCTAAAATCAAACCACTGGAAAGGAGGTCGAAATGTTTGCTTACCAAATACGCGTCTCTGATGATAATGAAGACTTCATCGTTAACTTGTCCGAACGCCAACTGCGCGAAATGATGGCTAATTCCATGGTCACCGGAGCACTCGCTTCCATGAAAATTGAGGGCGAAGACGTCGAAGATATTGATATTGCCAGAGAGGTTCAACGCTGTGCCGCGCGAATTCCGAAGAATCTTCTAACCACGTAAAACAACAAACAACGCTCTGGTTCAAAATCAGGGCGTTTTGTTTTGGAATTTGACACGTTAAATAATTTAAGTTAAACTAAAGATAACCTTAAGTTTAACTTAAGGATATAAGTATGCAATAAAAAATATGCCCACCATTAAATTAAAATCTTTCAGAGAAAATTTGGAAGCTTACAGAAAAAGAATAAACGCCGGCGAATCGTTTATTGTCATCCGGCGCTCTGAACCGATATTCAAAATCTCACCGGTGGAAGCTGACGCATGGGAAGAAGTCATTGACTTCACGAAGATTAGAAAAGGCGGAGTTGAAATTCAGGAGATACTAAAGCGCTTGTAACATGGACAAGATCTCAAAAGCGCTAAAAAAACTTAGTGCCAAAGAAAAAATAAAAGTTAAAATTCTGCTGGAAAAAATTTTAAGCGGCAATTTTAGCAATGTCGACATAAAAAAACTCAAGGGCCGCGACGACATCTATCGAATACGGCAAGGCAAATTGAGAATTATCTTTTGTAATCGCGAAACTGTCATTGCCATTTTAACAATTGAAAGACGCTCTGATCAAACTTATAACGGGAAATAGATTGGTAGCTATTTGTAGATTGGTAGCCAATTCGTAATTCTTAACCCTATGAATATCGCCATTGACTGCCGCATGTACGGTAACGAAGAATGCACCGGCATCGGCACATACATAAAAAGTTTAACCGACAATTTGTTTCAAATAGATTTTGAAAACGAATATCTTTTGTTTTTACGAGAGCCAGCATTCTCAAAATTCAATCCACCGAACGAACGCGTTAAAAAAATCAAAGTAACGCCACGCTGGTATACGTATCAAGAGCAATTTTTGCTACCGTTACAATTTTTAAAAGAAAAGTTCGACTTAATTCATTATCCTCATTTCAACTCGCCAATCTTGTTCCCAAAAAAATCAATTTGCACTATTCACGACCTTACCCCCCTGTTATTTCCCGGTCATAAAATGAAATCTTTTGTTAGACGACTTGGCTATCGTCTTGTTTTCAATGCAACTGTGAAAAAAGCCGACAAAATCATCGCTGTTTCCGAAAGCACTAAGCAAGAAATT
>JAGVIJ010000027.1 GCA_020056125.1 bacterium
CTATTTTTATCAAACCCGGCGGCCAAACCAACCGGATTTTCAAACACCACGCCGGCAATTTCTTGGCGCAAACTGGGATGTTTATAGCCAAAAGCCAACCGCGTTAAAAATCTGCCCAGCGCGTTTGAGCCCAAGAGTTCGCCGAACCATACCATTTGATCATGAATTTTTTCCGGATCAATACGAAAAAAGATGGGCTTAAGAATATAAATATAAGCCCAACGAATAAAGGCGTCCCGGAGCGCAGTCGCGGTTTCGTACATATTCACGGCTCGGCCTTAAGCCTTATCCGAATTTTTGGCGCGTTTGATGATTTCCGGAATTGCGTCAAAGGCGCGCAAGACTTCAAGCGGAATGGCAAAGACAATGGTATTGGATTGATCCGCAGACACATCGTTAATGGTGCTAAGCGTGCGCAGATGCAAAGCGCCCGGCGCTTCGGAGAGCGTGGTGGCGGCCTTCTTTAAATTTTCTGCAGCCTCAACTTCACCTTGCGCTTTGATGACTACGGCGCGGCGTTCGCGCTCGGCTTCAGCTTGTTTGCCGATGACGCGCTTCATGTCTTCGGGCAAAACCACGTCTTTTAATTCCACGTTATTCACCTGAATGCCCCAAGGCTCGGTGGAAGCGTCCACGATTTCTTTGATTTTAAGACTGGCGGCCTCGCGATTTTGCAACAGCTCATCCAATTCCATGGCGCCGATAACGTTGCGCATGGTGGTTTGCGCCAATTGGCTGACCGCATAATTAACATTCTCCACTTCGATGACCGCGCGATCCGCTTCTTTAACTTTGTAATAAATAACCGCGTTGATTTGCGTGGAGATGTTGTCGCGCGTGATGGCATCTTGATGGGGTACGTCCACGGCTTTGATGCGAATATCAACCTTGGTCATGGTTTCGATAATTGGGAGCACGAGCCGCCAACCCGGGTTTTTAGTTCCTACATATTTTCCCAGACGGAATTTTACGCCGCGCTGGTATTGGTTGATTTGGCGGATGGAAATGAGTACGATAAAAACTACGATGGCGATGAGGACTTTAAGTAATGTTATATTCATAAAATGAGGTTTTAAGCTCAATAAAGAGCTTAGCGCAGTTGTCGGTTTCAGTAAACCCTGCGCTAATTTTAGCGGTTTTAGACCTTAGCCGACCTAGTTTTTATTTCGTTAAGACCGTCTCGTCGATTATCTTTTTGATCTCTTCGGGTGTTTTGCCTTTGTGTTCGGCAATTAATTTTCTGATCACGCCGACGGCGTAGCCTCGATCCGGTCCATTTGTGATGTCTCTTTTGGGTAAGTAATCAGAGACATCCTCACCGAAGACTGTGCGTTCAAAATCATCTTCAGCTTTTTTCTTTGTGCTCTTTTCTTGTTCGGCGACTTGTGTTTTTTTGATAGCTTCATACTTTGCCCAAACAACCTCAAAATTTGACGCCGGTTTTTTTTCATTTCCTTCGGGCGCCAATCGTCCGTCGGCCAAAACAATATTTTGTGTTGCGTCACCATCCAGATGCAACACTTCAATTAATAATTTGACCCCGGCTTCTCGCGCAGCTTTGTCCTTGCCGAATGATTCGCATACCTCGACGAGTTTTTGAGGTTTTAGCTCGAGGAGAGCCTTCTTCATGTGATGGGTAATCACGGCCATAAATTTTTCTAATTTATCGCCTTCAATACCATTAGCCTTAAGACCTTTTGTCATCTCATCATGCTTGGCTTCGGCATGGCCGATCATACTGCGATTCAGCTCGCCTTTCTTAAGTTTTTTAGCCGTGGCCGTTTGGTTCTCTTCACTTGTTCCCACGGCAGTTTTTCCCAGATCATGATAAAGCATGAGCAACTTACAATCTTGTTTAAGGTTGGCCGGCATATCCGCGGCTTCGATTTGTCGTATGGCTAATTTTGCATGATCCCAGACAGTTGGCCCCTCTGAATGAATGACAGAACTAATGCCTTGTTTTTCCATGGCCGCCTTGAGTTTTTCGGGATCGCCGAGATTGGCCAGAATTTCTTCATAACCCTCGGGGTGTTGAGCGGTTTTCATCTGCTCGGCTACAGTTTCGATATTTTCAGGGTTAGCCTCAAGTCCGAGCGCCATTAATTCTTGTGTAGCTAGATATTCAGGGCTCTGTGGTTTTTCTGGGGTTGGCGGCATGGTGGGCTCGCGAAAAGGCATATATTTAAAAAGTCTAAGATTTATAAAATAAATTGTAGTCTTTCGTCACCGCAATGAAAAGGCCGACCCAAGATTTTAGTCAATGGTATGGAATTTGATTCTACGGCTGTTTTGGGCTAGAGTGGCGGGGTCGCAAAAGGAGGAAGTCATGGAAGAAAAAATGACCGGCGAACAGCTCTTTCTACGCTATGCCTTTCCGTGCGCTTGGGACAAGGTGATTCAACACCAAATCATCCAGGAACACTATGATGATTTGAGGCGCGCACTAACCGTCAAGACGCCGAGGCGCGGCCCGCTGAAGTACTGCTTCCCCCACGCTTTCAAAGCCATGCGTGCGTGGGCCACGAGCATCGGACGACGTTCGAAGTTGTGGAGTCTGGAAAACGTGGCGAACTATTGGCGGCACCATCATGCGGGTGTGGGAGAGTGTGCCGTTGAGCTGGTTACAGCACTAGGCGATTCGGATCTTCTCGTGCCGGTGCGTTCGAGTGATGGCCGTGAATTTCAAGCGGTCAACCAGTATGCATACGAGTTTGAGGCCGGCGCTCAACTCTACATTCATCGGCGCTGTGTGGTTGAGGTAGCTCCTTCTCTCGTCTGATCAGCCCGAGCTTGCGGGCTATTTTTTTTGAAACTATGGACAATCGCAAAAAATTATTACTCCACACCTGTTGCGGCACATGCGGAGCGTGGATTCCGCAAATGCTGGCTGCGGATTTTGTGGTGGATTTATTTTATTTTAATCCCAATATTCATCCGCGCGAGGAGTATGCGCGGCGTTTGGCTGATGTGGAAAAAGTGGCGAGCGCTTTGCAACTCCGTTTAATTGCCGATGAATATGATCCGCGGGTTTGGTTTCAAGCGGTGCGCGGTTTGATTCAAGAACCCGAAGGCGGCAAGCGCTGTCCGGTGTGTTTTGAAATGCGTTTGCGCCGCACGGCTGAATATGCCAAAGAGCACGGCTATGATTGTTTTGCCACGACTTTGACTATCGGTCGCAATAAGCGCGCGGATGTGATTAATCCCATTGGTGAAAAATTGGCGCGCGAATATGGCGTGGAATTTTTAGCGCGCGATTTTAAAAAGCAAGCCGGGTTTGAAAAATCCTGCCGCCACTCGGACGCGTTTGGCGTAGTGCGGCAAAATTATTGCGGCTGTGTTTATTCGCGGTTGGAGAGATTGAATAAAAAATAAAACCGCGAGTAGTGCGGTTTTTAGTCTGATGATGAGGGGTGTAGATCGTTGACCCTCATCCTTTCTTGTCGCTCTTGGCTTCCTTGATCTCCGAGCTGATCGTGAGCAGCAGGTTTCGGTCATCGATTTTCGTCATGGCCGCTCGGAGCTCTTCGTTGGTGGCTTGCAACGACATCAGGAAGTGCAGGGCGTCTTTACGGTAGTTCGCGAAGGAGTCGTGGTCATGGGTGGTGTCGAAATGGACGACCAACTGGACGACCACGTCGCCGTGACGCACCACGCCTTGACGCACGATATTCACCGCCTCTACGAGGGCATGGACAGAGTCCGATTCGTCCAGTGGACGGGCGCCGACGCAATCCACGGCGAGAACCATCGGACTGTGGCCAACGGTTCGAACTGTCGATTTCCACGGTTGCTTCATCGTTACCTCCGTTTGGGATATTCGCAGAAAATCATGGGATTGTCAAGATTAAGATACAAAAAATCGCCCATGAAGGCGATCGAACTGCGTAAATAGGACACGCAAAATAACTGCGCTATTAAGCCAGGCTTTCGTCAGTTTGATTTTTGCGACGGCCGGCGCGCGTGCGTTCGGTTTCAGTCAAGACTTGTTTGCGCAAGCGAATACTCTGCGGAGTGATTTCCAAATATTCATCCTCGGCAATAATTTCCAATCCGCGCTCCAGGGACAATTCCCACGGCGTATCCAATTGGATGGCCAAATCAGCGTTGGATGAACGCATATTAGTCAGGCGTTTGCCTTTGATAGGATTCACGGTCAGATCTTGGCCTTTGGCCGCACTGCCGATGACTTGACCCTCGTACACTTCCACTGCCGGAGGAACATACAACTGTCCCCTGTCTTGCAAACTGGCCA
>JAGVIJ010000091.1 GCA_020056125.1 bacterium
AAAATTAAAGAATTGAAAAGAAAATTGTTTTGCTTTGCTCGCCGAGTTTCGGCGGGCGGAAACGCTGGGGCGGGGTTTCAAATCATTCGAGCGATTTTCGCTCGAAAAAGGTTCGAGCTTCGTTCAGCAATTGCGACCATAAAAATGCCATCAGACGATGGTGTTTTTATTTGAGGAGGTTGGGCTGAAAGTTCGATGATCAATTATTGACCAGACTGGATTATTTTTATACTATCTCTAAGTTATGGCCGATGAAACGAAAACAGCGCCGCTGACCCATTTAGCCATCATTATGGACGGCAACCGCCGTTGGGCTAAAGAGCGCGGATTATTAACCAGCCAGGGGCACTTGGCCGGTTATGAGCGCCTAAAAGAAATGGGCGATTGGTGTTTGGCGCGCGGCATCAAAGTGTTCACGGTCTTTGCCTTCTCCACGGAAAATTGGAAGCGCGCGGATGACGAGGTGGGATTTTTAATGGATTTATTGGAACGCGCTTTGACCGAGGAGTTGGCGCAATTCCATGGCAAAGGCGTGCGCATGAAAATTCTGGGCCAGCGCCAAGGTTTGCGTCCATCCATTTTGCGCGCCATTGACAATGCCGAAGAAAAAACCAAAAACAATACGCGCGCCACTTTTTGCATTTGTTTGAATTACGGCGGTCGGCAGGAAATTGTTGACGCGTATAAAAAGTTGATGGAGCGCGGAGTTTCGGCTGATCAAATCAACGAGGCCGCAATTCAATCGGCCATGTATTGGCCGGACATGCCTGATCCTGATTTGATTGTTCGCACTTCGGGCGAAGAGCGCTTATCCGGATTTTTGCTCTGGGTCAGCGCATACAGTGAATTTTATTGGTGCCAAAAGCACTGGCCGGATTTTGATGAAGCGGAGTTGGATCAAGCGCTGGCTGTTTATTCCCAGCGCAAACGAAGATTCGGAGGGGGTTGACAATCCTCTCTTTTTATGTCATTTTGCACGTAAGGAGGCAGAGTATGAGATTGTTCGACAACGAGGAGTCGGTTCTCATTATCCTGAAGGACGAGGACGACTGGATGAGCGTGCAGGACATGGCGGAGGCATCCCGAGAGAAGCTGGCGCCCATGGCAGTCTCGGTGAATCTGGTCACTCTGCTCGATCAGAAGCTGGTGGAGAGCCGGATGGAGACCGACGAGGAGATGGAACAGCACGACGTGCTCCGCCAGAAGCTCTACAAGATCACGGACAAGGGGAGGGGGGTGGCGGGCCTAGGCCATCTCTGTTCGCTCGCTTGCTTACTTGAGTAGCCAATTGCTTTGGCTGCTTTTTTTGTTTGTACGCAGGCTAAAGTCCTGCGGCTACCCGGCTTTTTTGTTTTTTGTGCTATTATTTTGACATGAGACGAATACTTCTCGTAATTTTGGGTATTGTTTTGGCGCTGATCATCGCGGTGTTATGGTGGTTGTTCCGCGACACGCCGGAAAAAGTCCTGCGCGACGGTTTAAAAAATTTATTGGCTGCGCAAAGCGTTGAGCAGATAACTTGGGAGGTGGCTTGGAGCGATCCGCAAACGCGCATCACCACGGGCGTGAATTTTGCCGGGCAGGTTAATGCGAAAGACATGGCTCGTCCGCAATTTTTGGGCGTGGTGGAATTAGGCGATGGCGTGGCGGTTGGCGCGCAAATCGCGGATCTGGTTTTGATCTCGGATAAAATCGCGGTGCGGCCGCGCCGCGTTACGGCCGAATATTTGTCGCAATATAAAATCTTGTCAGGCGATACGGAAAATAAAAATTTTATTTATTTCAGCCGCGACAAGTTATTGTCCGATCAAAAGTTGGATCATTTCACAGCTCAAGGCGAACCGTCGGAGATTCGCATTCAAGCCTCGGCTTTTTCCGGCGCTGTGTCCGTGGCCGGGGATTGGAAAAAGCAACGCGCGGTTTATTTTGGCCTGCGCAAAATCAGCGCGCGCTTGGCCACTGTGCCGTTCCGCATCAACGAATCAACCATGCGTTCCACGCTCACTTCTTTCTTAAAAACATGGCGCGACGTGAAATTAGCTCCGGCTGATTTGCAGTGGATCAATCGTTCAAGCCAAGGCTTGGCGCGCGGTTTGTTCTCTTTAACCGTGGATCAAAGTTCGCGCTTGCCCGTTTCTTTAGAGGGCGAGTGGCCTGTGTTGGATGATCAAGAGCACGAACTTTTTCGCGTGCGCGTGAAGTTGGCGCTTCAAGGTTTAAACCAGCCCGTGAACATCGCTTTGCCCGAGAACGCCAAAGACGCGACCAAAACAATTTTGAAAACCAGTCCGTCCAAAGCCGCTTTGCCCAGCGCTTCAGCGCGTACCGGATCCAGCACGGGCGTCGAAATACCATTCGGCTCTCCGACTACTTTGGATTCTTCCATTGTATTTGATACTTCCACGCGGGAATATGTGGATGTGGAGAATATTGATCTCTGGCACAAGTACATGGAGGAGTTGAAGAAAAAGAAAGAGCAGTAAGTTTGTTCCGCGATTTTTTATGTTGCATCCGGCTCATTATTCGTTTGGCAATCCCATCACGTGGTCAAAAACCAGATGGTTTTTGTTATATGTTTTTGTCTTGTTTTTAGGAGCGTTAATCGTTTTGAAGTTGGGCTATCTCCAACTCTATGAGCATAAATTTTATGAGGTCTTAGCATCAGACCAACACGATCTTGAAACCCAGCTTTTGCCCGAGCGGGGCAGGATTTTAGTGCGCGATCGCGCGGATGGCCAACTCTATCCTTTGGCCGCAAACCGCGAAGCGTGGACCATTTACGCCTCGCCCAAAGATTTGGAGGATCCCATCGCCGTGGCGCATGAGCTGGCCGCGCTCGTGAATGTGCCGGATGTGGATTTGGTGGCGCGCTTGAACAAGCCGGATGATCCGTATGAGTTGATTGTGAAAAATGCTTCCAAAGATTTGATGGATCAGGTCAAACAAAAAAATTTGCATGGCATCGGCTTTGTGCGGACCAGCGCGCGTTTTTATCCGGAGTTGGGCTCCAGCGGCCAGTTGATCGGCTTTGTGGGGCAAAATGATCAGGGTTTGCCCACGGGCAAATATGGCATTGAAGGCGCATTCGATGAATTGTTGGCCGGTAAAATCGGATCATTGTTTGCGGAGAAGGATGCGAGCGGCCGGCGACTGGCTTTAGGCAATACGGCTATCACAGCCGCAGTGAATGGAGCAGACGTGGTGCTCACCATCGATCGCGCTATCCAATATGAAACCTGCAAAAATATCCGAGCGGCTGTGGAAAAACATGGGGCTGATTCAGGCTCCATTGTGATTATGGATCCGCGCACCGGCGCTGTCCTAGCCATGTGTTCTTATCCTGATTTTGATCCGGCGGAATATGGAAAAACCAAAGACGTGGCGGCCTTTAACAATCCGGTGAACTTGCATGCCTATGAACCGGGTTCGGTGTTCAAGCCATTTGTTATGGCCGCGGGTTTGAATTTGGAAAAAATAAATCCCAAGTCAACTTATGTGGATGAGGGTTTTGAAAAATTCGATAAATATACGGTGCGCAATTCAGACGGCAAAGCCTATGGCTTGCAAACTATGACTCAAGTGCTGGAAAATTCTTTGAATACCGGAACTATTTTTGTCCAACGGCTGGTGGGCAAGGACGCGTTTCGTGAATATGTGGAGGCGTTTGGTTTTGGCGAAAAAACCAACATTGAATTATCGCCTGAAAGCAAGGGAGATATTTCTTCGTTGTCTAAAAAGGGCGACATCTACGCGGCTACGGGTTCATACGGCCAAGGGTTGACCGTGACACCCATCCAGTTGGTCACGGCCTTTGGCGCACTGGCTAATGGCGGCAAATTATTTCGGCCATACGTGATTGATGAAATCATCTATCCGGATGGCACGCGTGAACGCACTAAGCCGCAAGAAATTGCACACCCGATTGATTCCCGATCGTCGCGTTTGATTTCGGGCATGCTGACCTCGGTGGTGGAAAATGGACATGGCAAGCGCGCGGGCGTGCCGGGTTATTGGGTGGCCGGTAAAACCGGTACGGCGCAGGTGGCGCGCAAAGATGGGCCGGGTTATGAAATTGATAAAACCGTCGGTTCTTTTGCCGGATTTGCGCCGGCGACCGACCCGCGTTTTGTCATGTTGGTCAAAATCGATAACCCGCGCGATGTGCAATGGGCTGAATCTTCGGCTGCGCCGTTGTTTGGACAAATGGCCAAATTTCTGCTGACATATCTGCAGATCCCACCCGAACGTTAGGTGGATTAGAGACAGGGAGCAAGAGACAAGGAACAAGAAAAATGTTTACACTATGAAAAGGTTATTGCAAAAATTTTTAGGCGCTTGCGCACGGCGCGCCATTCTACGCGAAAAACCGCGCGTGATTGCCATTGCCGGATCAGTGGGCAAAACTTCCACCAAACACGCCATCGGTATTGCGCTCGGAGCCGGGGAGCCGGGGAGTAAGATTCGGGTTTCAGCGCACAATTATAATAATGAGTGGGGCGTGCCCCTGACTATTTTTAACCGCCATGCGCCGGGTAAAAATATTTTTTTGTGGCTGGGACTTTTATTTCGAGCGCTTGGATTTTATTTGGGCTGGTGCAAGATCGGCGCGCGAACTTTGGTTTTGGAATACGCCACAGATCATCCGGGTGATTTGGCGTATCTCTCGTCCATCGCGCATCCGGGCTTTGCCATCTTAACCGCCATCGGCCCCGAACACACGGAATTTTTTTCTACAGTCCAAGCCGTGGCTGAAGAGGAGCGATCTTTGATTAGCGATTTGAGTCGCGATGATATTGCTATTTTGAATTGCGATGATCCTGAAGTGATGCAAGCTAAAAAATCCACTCAAGCGCGCGTGGTAACTTTTGGCGAATGTGAACCAGCGGATATCCAATTGATCTCATCGCGTTTGATGCTGAATGAGCAGGAACCCGGCGCTTCCAGTTTGGAAATCAAAGTTTCAGCCATTGCCAAACCAGTGCGCTTTCATTTGCAAGGCGTGTTTGGCAAACCGCACGCTTTGGCCGCCACGGCCGCGCTGGCTGTGGCCCATGCTTTGGATGTGGATTTTTCCGAAGCAGCCGCGCGTTTAGCCGAGGAATATCAGGGCATGCCCGGACGCACGCGCATCATCCAAGGGATCAAGCGCACCGTGTTGTTGGACGACAGTTATAATTCTTCGCCTTTGGCCGCGCATTCCGCAATATGGGACTTGGCGCGCTTCCCTGTAGCTGAAAATAATAAAAGGATTGCGGCCTTGGGAGATATGTTGGAATTGGGGAATTTGGCCGAGAGTTCGCATGAGGAATTGGGACGTTTCATCGCCACTGCGGGCATTGACTTACTCGTAGTTTGTGGTACACTCGCGCAGATTGCAGGGGATGCGGCTAAGGAGGCGGGGATGAGTGAAGATCGCATTGCGGTTTTTCCGAATAGCGCCGAAGCCGGATTGTTTTTGCAGGGACGCATCAAGCCCGGCGATGTGATTTTAATCAAGGGATCACAAGGCAGTCGCATGGAGAGAATCACTAAAGAGTTGATGGCTGAACCCTTGCGCGCTTCGGAATTATTAGTGAGACACGGGAGAGAGTGGGAATAGAGTCGAATCTCGGAGTTCGCCTGTCTGCCGGCAGGCAGGAATGTCGAATTTCGAATAGGAAATCTAATTATTTAAAAGCCCGAAATTCGAAATTCCAATTACATGGCGCCTTCGTCTAATGGTCAGGACGTCAGGTTCTCATCCTGAAAATAGGGGTTCGATTCCCCTAGGCGCTACCACGTAAAAAGCCTGCGCGCGAGCGGAGGCTTTTTACGTGCCCCGTGGCGACGAACGGTAGTGAGGAGTTTTACGGGGCATCGTATCAATTTGCGCAGGCTTCACGTGGCGCAGCCATTCGGATAAAATAAAAGCATGTATTATGTTTACGTGATTCAAAATCAGGAACATCACGGATGGTATATCGGCTTCAGCGAAAATATTGCGCCACCATCACCGTAACAACCGAGGATCGAGTTCAAGTTTCCACTTGTTATGGGAGCGTTGGCGGTTCCAGGTTATAATCTTAAACACTAAAATTATTAATCTTTAAAATTTTTATGAACTCAAAAATAAAAATCAGTGTCGTCGGTTTAGCTTTAGTCTTCGGTGCGGTTGCATTGTTGGGCGCGGGATGCGCTTCAAAAGTGGCGGATCTGGCCGGCGGCGGTCAGCTAACCGATGAAGGCAAGTGCATTGAATTTATGGCACACGGCCTATTGGCTCCGTCTTTTATGCAAGATATGGCCAAGCTGACGATTCTGCAGCAAAAGTTGGACGGCTTGAAAGCCAAATATAACTGGAGCGACGATGATATCTCAAAGATTTGCGAACCCGTCGTTGAACAGGAGGGTTTTATGGAACGCGTAGCGCCGCGCATGAAACAGGTTATGGAAGAGATTAAATAAATTTTAACTCAATAGGATTAAATTTTTATGAACAAAAAAACCATCATCATCGTTCTCATCTCCGTAGTTGTGGTCGGCGGTGTATTTTATAGCGTGAATCGCTGGCGCCAACAGCGCGTAGCCAATCAAATCCTAAAGGAATTATACGGCGTGGATACCGGATTTTTGGGCGGGCTGACCGGCGGGGGAACTGTGCAGGAAAAAATAGCGCGAGAGATGGCTAAGGAAGAAGCCAGCCAAGCGGCTGATGAAGCTGAAGAGGCCGCTAAAACTCCGGCGGATTTATACAATGAGACTGAAGAAGCCAAGACGTTTGATGCCAATTCCAAGGCCGCGACCAATGAGGCTAAAGACATTTTGGAGCAAGTATTTGGCAAAGCTAAATTAACCTCGATCAGCTCTAATACTTACGGTATTGAGGGCGTTATTTTAAGCGTCATGGATTTCAAGATCGGCCGTTTGGCCACCGGAGAGGATCTGGGTGCGCTGATCAAAGTATTAACCGATAAGGGCCTGCCCGTTGTTCAGAGCGGTATAGCGGATCAAACCGCCATGCTAGCGGCGGGTGATGAAGAAAATAAATCATACGCTTTTAGCTTTGGGATCGATGGACAGAT
>JAGVIJ010000042.1 GCA_020056125.1 bacterium
CGACATGGCGCTGCGATCCAAGGTTAAATAACTCAAACCAACATTAATTAAATTCAACAAACGCTGTTTGATCTCGCCTTTGATTTGATGGACGATGGCTTTTTCAGTTTCCGTAAAACCGCGATGCTGATTAAGTTCCTCAAAAAAATCCAGCGCTTCATCCAAGGGCAGGGACACGATATCCGCCAAATTTTTGTCGGCCACGGTCACAGTGAGCGCTTCGTGGCGCAGACGGCGGCCATGGCAAGTCGGACAAATCAAAACACGCATGTAACCCTCAATCTCTTTTTGCACATATTCCGAATCGGTCTGGCGATATTTTTCTTCGAGCAAGGCCAAGACGCCGGAGAAAGTTGCCGGCTTGCCCTCCACTTCAAAAATCTCATCGCCCGTGCCGTCAAAAATAACTTTCAAGGCTTTAGCTGAAATATTTTTCACTTCATCGTTGATGGAAAATCCATGCCTGGCGCCCACGGCCTCCAATAATTTGAGATGCGAGGTTTGGTTGCCCGCGATACGCGTCCACGGTTTGATGGCGCCTTGAGCAATAGTCAAACGCTTGTTCGGTATAACCAAATCCGGTTCTAACACCAATTTAGTACCCAATCCGGTGCAGTCAGCGCAAGCGCCATGCGGGGAGTTGAATGAAAATAAACGCGGCTCCAGAGCAGACAAAGAAATTCCGCAAGCCACACAAAATAAAGATTGAGAAAATAAAACTTCTTCAGCCGTATCTTCATTCAGCGCCACAACCAAACCATTGCCCAGGTCCAAGGCCTGCTTAAGCGTTTCCATAAGCGCCTCCGGCGTTCGATTGGTTTGCGGCTCCAAACGCGCAACCACCACCTCGATGCTGTGCGCCTGATTTTTATCCGGTCTAACGCGCAACATTTCGCCGATATCAACCAGCGTGCCGTCAAAACGCACTTCTTTATAACCTGCGTTATCCGCAGCTTTCAAAACAACTTTGTGTTCGCCTTTTTGCTCGCGCACCACGGGCGCCAAAAGAGTGACGGTCTGCGTTTTAGCCAGCTCCAAAATTTTCTTGCCGATCTCTTGCGATGACTGCTCCGCCACCGGCTGACCGCACTTGGGGCAATGTGCACGACCGGCGCGCGCAAACAACAAGCGCAACAAATCATAAACTTCTGTCACCGTGCCCACGGTGGAGCGAGGATTGTGCGAGGATGATTTTTGATCAATGGCCACGGTTGGTGAAAGCCCGGAAATTTCATCCACATCGGGCTTGTCTTGCAACTCCAAAAACTGCCGAGCATAAGATGACAAACTCTCCATGTAGCGCCGCTGTCCCTCGGCGTGAATCGTATCAAAAGCGATGGAAGATTTGCCTGATCCGGAAAGACCCGTGATCACGATTAACTTGTTCTTGGGCAAATCCAAGGAAATGTTTTTTAAATTATGGACGCGCGCTCCGCGAATGGAGATTTTATTTTGGGCAGGCATAGTCTGCCGCCGAGACTATCATGTTTTGCAAGATGGTGCAAGAGGCCGAGGTGATAAATCAAAAAATCAAATGCCCGGACAAGTGAACTCCACTCCATCCGCTTGAACTTTACCAGACCAAAGCTTGTGATCTTCGGGCTCGGTTGCTGGTTCGGATGGCGCGTTACTGCTTGATAATCCAAAATTGCAATACAGCGGTTTTTTATCGGTTCCCATCCCCACTGCAGCCTTCAGGTCGGCAGACGACCAATAGGCTGAAGGATTACTCAATTTTTTGGAGCCAGTATTAATCGCACAAGCTATAGCCGCTTCCATATCCCATTCAGTTGAAGGTGCTGAATTTCCGTCCATATAACCTACGAATAAGCCTGCGCCGCAATTATTTTTTCCGACGATTGCCACCTCGTCAATGGAGGGAGCCATACCGAGAAGACCCGGATCGTTATACTCCACCCCTAATAAAAACCCGACTACTCCGCCTTCATTTTCACACTCTTCCAAGGCTTTATTTTTTAACGAACCCTCGCTAATGGCAAATGAATAATTTCGAGTTCCCGACTCTGAATCCGGACCGGTTAACTCTGCGTCTGCAACTGTGTGGATATTATTATTTGCAAACCCGTTTTGTTTATCTATGGTTGTTTTCAAAGCGTCGCCGCAAACCACAAACAGCGTCACTTTATCTGCATAGCGGCTATCTATATGTTTGATCGCTCCGGCAAAAGCTACATCCTTGCATTCAAAAGACGTGGCAGCCGCGCCAGCTTTACACCCGCCCCCTTTGCACTGAACACACCCACCGCCGTTCTTACACTTGACTCCAAAACATCGTTTAGCGTCAAAACCCTGAACATAGTACTCAACGCCGCATTCGGTTTCGCTCTGTTCAATCTCAAATTTCGCTTGATTGATGTCAGTATAATTAGGCGCCTGGCCGGCCGCGGCGAATGATAATTTATCGCTCCCCATAGGCTTGATGTCGCCGCACATATCACGCATATCACTAGACAAGAGCCGCTGACGATTTATCATAAACACATCCAAACGATTAAGCGACAAGGTGGCGGGATTTACGGTTTGCAAAATAGTAAAAGCGCCCAAGGTGAGTAAAAGTCCGATGGCCGCATCCACCATGATTTCTTTGGCGCGCGACACATTTTCAGCTGCCGACCCCACAATATATCTAAACCCTCCGTAAACAAACATCACAGCCGCGGCTGTGGCCGCGATGGTCATGAGATAGTTAAAAATCAGCGCGATAAAGTTGCGCAAACCCTGGACGGTTTTAACGCCGCCAATGGGAAAAGATAAAGTGAGTTCCGGTTCCGGCGCTACGCAACGACCTTGTCCGGAGGGACACCCCTGACCCGCTCTAAAAGCTTCGGTTGATTTTCCATATTCCGGCTTAGCGCATTCCTCAGAGGTAAAACACAAGGCTGATTTTTGTTGCAATTCAGCGGCGCCAGGCTCATTCGAAGTTTTCGGCGCGCCAAAAACTCCGGCGCCAAAAGTTTCCACCATAGTTCCGGACGGTTTTAGAGCCTGACATTTTTGCTGACAGCTGGTGTAGGTATCGCGAGATTCGCTGATTTTAGTTTCAACTTTTTTGCCATCCGCTACTTGCGCGCACACGCAGCAGGAATAATTAATCACCGTGCCATCTTTACACTTTTCTTTTTCATCCAAACATTTGCCGTGTTTTGGCAAAGTGTTTTCTTCCACCGTCTCCATGCAACAATTTGCCTTGCCCGACGGCCCCTGTTCGCAAAGAGCGTGTTTGATTGCGCTCGCGCCCGCAATCACGCAAGCGGTTTGTGACATTATCCCAGCGATCGGACCTCCCAGGGGAATCATCGAAACTTTCTGACAAATACCGCAATAGTCTGGATGATCGATAATTTGATCCGGCTCAGCCAAAAGTTGAGAACAACGCTCGACACAAGTAACTGCACATTCAATTAATGTTGAGGCATTGTCGCAATCATAAATACCAATACCATTACAGTCGATGGCCAGCGCGGTTGGCGCAACCCAAAAACTACCTAGACTTAAAACCGCGATGATGCCGAGGAATACTTTTCTCATATCCCCTCTTGAATCTTTTGATAAATTAATTCAAAGGCCGCTAGGTCAAGCGCACCGGGTATCCGGAAGGTATTGAAAAAAAATGTTGGGGTGCCGAGCACGCCGATAGCCGCGCCATCAGCCAAAGATTGGCGGACAACCGATTCGGTTTGGCGCAAGCGCAAACAAGTATCGTACGCCGCCACATCCGCTCCGACCTGTTCCGCATATCGCCTCAAATCAAATAAACTAAGTTGTGTTTGATTTTTGAATAGCAAATCATGATAAGCCCAAAAACGATCAGCTTGACCTTGATTGAAAACGCAACGCGCAGCCAAAGCCGCGTTCAAAGCATTCGGATGATCGTTCTCCAGCGGATAATCACGCAGGATCAACAGCACATCATTTGGATGATGCGCTATAAACGCCCGCACCTCGGACAGCGCCTGCTTGGATGAGAGGCATTCGTAATCTAAAAATTCCACCAAACGCAAAGCCGCATCCGGATTACCCAACATGGGATTAGGCGCCGCAGATTCGATGCGCGCACTGCTTGTCTTATCCAATGATCCGCGAACCAAAGCGCTGGATACATTGAGTTCCAATTGTGTTTTAGCAAAAGGATTGGGCGCGCCGGATGCGATCCGCCAAACATTTTTGCCGACTTGCAGGCTGAATAATCCCAAACCCACAATCACCAGAGTGGAAAATAATATTCCCAAAATCGCCCCGGGAGTGGTATATTTGCGCCAATTAATTTTGGACATGGCTAAAGTATAACATTTTTAATTCGAGCTGTCGCACACGCACGCCAACCCCGAGGCGCTTGACTTAATCGCTTAATTACGATACTTTGCCCAAGTAATATATGCCACAAATAATTCTTCCGCTCATCCAAATTTTGCTCTCGGTTTTGCTCGCGGCCGCCATTCTACTGCAACAGAGAGGCAGCGGCTTAGGCGCGGCTTTCGGCGGAGAAGGAAACGTCTTTCGAACCAAACGGGGAGTTGAAAAAGGTTTGTTCTATGCCACCATCGGCATTGCCATCCTCTTTTTCGTCACCGCTATCTTAAACGTGGCGCTCGCCTAATTACCATGATTGCCCGAACTTTCTTCGATCGCGTTCGCGCGTTCGCGAGACGGGCGTTTTTTTGGATATTTAAAAAACAAAAAAATGATGAGTCGGCGCCCGAGATCGGCGAAGATCATAAATTGATTATTTCAGTCACTGCGCCCAAGCGCGTACCGGCTCTGCGGCAACTGCGTTATACCACGCGCTTTTTATCCGCCTCGGAAAAACGCTGGGTGGCGGGCGCGGCCGTGGTTTTGATTGTAAGTTTGGGACTGACCGTGGGTTATGCGGTGCGCCAACATACTTATCAAGTTCCGGCCGCCGGCGGCACGTTGACCGAGGCGCTGGTCGGTGAACCGAAATATATTAATCCGCTGGATGCGCCGGCCAACGACGTGGATCAAGATTTGGCCTCGCTGATTTTTTCCGGCTTGTTCCGCATGAACGGCATGGAACCCATGCCTGATCTGGCTGATTCATATACTTGGTCCGAGGATGGAAAAACTTTGACCGTGGCGCTGAAAAAAAATGCGCGTTTCCATAACGGCGACGCAGTTCTGGCTGATGACGTGCAATTCACCATCGAGTCCATCCAAGATCCGGAGCGCACCTCTCCCCTGGCCGCTCGTTTTCGCAATGTGAAAGTTGTTGCCACGGATGACTACACGGTTCAATTTATTTTGACCCAGCCGGATATCACATTTTTAACGGCCTTAACCGTGGGTATTTTGCCGGTCACTAAATGGCAGGATATTCCGGCGGCCAACGCGCGTTTGGCTGACTTGAATTTAAAGCCCATCGGTTCCGGGCCTTTTCGTTTTAAATCTTTTAAGCGCGACAGCCGCGGCCTGATTCGTTCGTTCACGTTGGAACGCTTTGCGGATTATTACGGCGCCAAACCGCTGATTGAAACGCTGGTGTTTAAATTTTTCCCTGATCGCAAACAAGCCGAAGATGCGCTCAAAGCCGACCTGGTGGATAGTTTGTCGTTCGTGAGTTTTAAAAATCAAACTGACGGCAATTCGCGCTGGAACAATGTGCAATTGGAATTGCCGCAAGAGACCATAGCCTTTTTTAATTTGAAAGATAAAAAACTTAGCGACAAAAAAGTGCGGCAAGCCCTGGCCGGAGTTGTGGATCGCCAAGAAATTGTCACGGCCTGGACTGAACGCGCGGTTATCATCAGCGAACCTTTGCCTTTTGCCGTGGCCACCTCCAGCCTGCTGACTTTGGATGAAGGGCGCGAATTACTAAAAAGCGCGGGCTGGATTTTACCTGAAGGATCAAGCATCAGAGTGCTCAAAACCGCTACCACGACTGAACTGGCTCTAAATATTATCGTACCCGATCAGCCGGAACTGACCGCTGTAGCCGAAGCCCTGAAGCGGCGCTGGTCTTTGTTGGGCGCCAAAATTTCCATTGAACCGCTGGCGCCGGAAAGCTTGGTGGAACGAGCCACTCGCGAGCGCGATGCGCAAATTATTTTAACCAATATTCTGCTGGACGCCCGGCAGGATCTTTTTCCTTTTTGGTGGAGCGGACAGGCCACGGATCGCGGTTTAAATATTTCCGGGCTGGCTGACCGCGACGTGGACAATGCACTCGAGGCTACGCGCCAAGCCGCAAACGCTCAAGCGCTGGAAAAAGCCCGGCGCGAACTAGCGACGCTGATCAAGCGTTCAACGCCGGCTGTATTTTTGGCGCGTCCCGCGGCTCCGTATTATGTTTCAAAAAAAATTCAAGGCGTGAGTCCGCGACTGGTCATTAGCCAGCCGTCGGATCGCTTTCGCGATTTAACCAATTGGTACATTAAAACCAGCTGGCGCTGGAAATAATAGATTCCCACGACACATGATTTCACAATATTTGGTGGGCGGGGAGGGACTCGAACCCTCATGGCCTTGCGACCGCTAGCTCCTGAAGCTAGTGCGTCTACCAGTTCCGCCACTCGCCCGTCAAATAGCGTGAAACTCATCCGCATCATGCGCGATTTTTACAATTTTGTCAATCCTACATTCTAGTTCAAAGCGCAACACCTTTCATTAAACACCTCTTCGGGGGTTAGATATTTGAGACACTTTCTAGGACGAGTATTTAGGAATCTCAC
>JAGVIJ010000084.1 GCA_020056125.1 bacterium
AAATTAAAAATTAAAATTTAAGACGACTTGATGATTTTTACCACAATTTTTCGTTCGCGCGGCCGGCTGTCAAAATCAATCAAAACTATTTGCTGCCATGTTCCCAAAATCAACTCCCCGTTCTCAACCGGCACCGACAAATCTGGCTTAAGCAAACTGGCGCGCAAATGGGCATAACCGTTACTATTTTCCCAAGTACTGTCATGCGCGTAGCCAGCTTTTTCGGGAATTATTTTTTCAAAAAAATTTTTTAAATCTTTGACCGTGCCCGGCTCGTATTCAATAATCATTAAACCGGCAGTAGACCCAGCGACAAAAATTGAAGCCAGTCCGTCATCAATTTTTGACTGTTTTACTATTTTAGCAATTTCTGAAGTCAAGTCAATAATGTCTGTGTGGCCCTTGGTTTTGATATTAAAATCCATAATCACTTACTAAATTACTAATCTTTACTAATTCTACCAATCATTAGTACTATTAGTACCAATTGGTAATTTAGTAAGATTATTTAATGGCAACTGATAAATTTAGCAAACGACCGGTCGTAAATCTTTTCTATTTCTGGCGGAAAACAACAGCCCGGAAGTTCGTTTTTCTCGAGATGGTGGCGTAAACACTGACAACAGAGGCCCCTTCTCGGACAATCGGGCCAAGTACAGGAACAAGTTTTTAGATTTTGATTTTGCCGGCACTCCATAGCCCCTCCATCCTAACAAATCATTTTAAAAAAACAAGTGGAAAAATGCGAAACCCCCACTCATCTTGGCGCTCCGCCAATCAGAATGGGGGTTTTGTTTGAAATCACCTCCTTAAACTACGTTGTTAGTCCAACACAACTACTTCTGATCGGCTGCGCCTGCTTCGGGTGGTGCGGGGACTTCCTTGCCTCCTTGGAGTTCTGCACCATCACCATCGGATGCTTTCTTTGCCATGTCAGCGGCTATCTTAGCCAAGCTCGCTCCCACCAAGTCGCCTGCCGCGCCACTGCCGCCAAGTACCAAAACCTGTGGCGGTGTCGGTTTCTCTTTAAGGCCACGGACTACGGCCGCACCGAACTGTGTAAGAGCGGCCGCCTCTCTCCTCATGATGTCAGCATCGGCTCCTTTACGTTTAGTGAGCGCCTTGGCGTCGAACTCTGCGGCCTCGGCGTCCACCATTGCCATTCCCTTCCTGCCGCTTTGCATAGCTCGGCCCTTCGCTTCTTGCAACGTCACATCGAGATTCGCAGTGGTAATCTGTTCCCGTATCGCGACACGCGCGAGGATCGCTAGACCCCTCTCTTGCCGCCAGTTAAGGTAATTCTTCGGGTAATCCACGCTCCTAATCATGACCCGAAGCGCCCTAGTGTAATAGGGCTTGAGGAGTTCGTCGATCTCTTCACGCGCTCTTTCTTGAAAATCTTCTTGCCCCTCGTAGAATTCGTCACAGTCCATCGACTGGATGGTCTGCCAGACAAATCTACCCACAAAGGGTTGCAGAACCTCATTAACAAGGTTCTGTTGGCCTCCCAGAAGCGCAGAGGCTTCGGGCACTTCTTGCTCCGGTGTCTGGATCTGTACCTCGAGCTCGATGTTTTTGAGCTCGAAGCCGTCCTGCGTTACGGCGCTGTCAATCTTGTTGAGCTGGCCGTCAAGCCCATGGACCGGACTGACATATTCTGACCAGTTCAACGTGACGGGTGTGGTCCACCAGACATCCCAAGCAAAACATCTGGGATTAATGGCCCATCGCCGCGTCAGAAGAGGTGTTCGCCAAATGCCAATGCGCCCTGGCCGCACCAGACTTATGGTTACGTCCGGATCACCTGGCCTTAGCGCCGGTTTTCTGATCGTCTTCTTCTCGCTTTCTGGCGAGATTAAGCCGACCGAAGCCCGTATGGCCGCAGTTTGACCCGGCTTCACATCAAGCATCCTGACGATCTCATGGCCTGCCAGCGGATGCCAGGTGTAAGTACCATAGAGAGCGGGCTCCATTTGCATGCCCATTTGGCCACCATTTTTGTGCCACTTTCTCAAGTCCTGATAGGTGCTGTCTTGATCGTGCTTGCTTTGAAAAATGGCAACAATCAGCTTATAGTCATTTTCTACCATAAGCCGCTGCTGTTTTTCCGTTGCCGCGCTCGGATCAACGACTGGATCAGGACTATCGGTCAACAGCTTCGCGATGTCGTCCCAGCCCCCCCTTCTATAGGCGATGCCGTGAGACAGGGGAAGTCCGTCATTAATGGTAACGACGGCCATGGTATCAACCATGGTGCCATCCTTTTCCTTTTCGGGTTCAACTCGCAGGATTTTGAGTTGATCTGGTTTGTAACCCAAATCTTGGGGCTCTAAACAACCCCTTCTTTCTATGATGGCTCTGTGCTCGGCTTGGATTGGCATACCAAAGACCCGCCGAGACGTCACCACTAAAAAGAAAGGGTGAATAAAGCCCTTGAAGCCCGGAGACAGTTGTCCATCTAGAAGGCCCCTTTGGCCATGATTCTTGATGAACGACTCGATGTCGCGAAGATCCGCCATCTCACCGCTCCAGCGTGCCGATTTAGCACCCGCGGGCGCCTCTTCACCAAACTGGGAGATAACAATGGCGAATTCGTCTGTTTCCACTTGTGGCCAATCAACAATTGTTGCAACGTCAACTGGCCATCCTACGATTCCGACTCCCGGCATCTTCACTCTGCCTTGCCACCCCGCCTCGCCATGAAAAGCAAGATTATCGCCCGGTTCTAACTTCCAAAGCGAAAACCTTCTCTCCAAAACGGCGCTCTGCGCTGGTCCCGGCCTGATGATGATTTTCTTCCATCCAACCATCAAATAGATGGCGATGGGAAAAATCACCACCAACCAGTAGACCAGACAAAAAACCGCAAGGCCATGCCAAACCAGGGCCATCGCAACCGCCAAAATGCCGATTGCGACCGCGGTCGCGATGATCGCGATCAATCCCCTTTCGAGATTCATCTCCCTTCTCCTTCCTTCAGATGAGGGTTGTGTACAGATCTAACCACGGGTGCCCAAGACC
>JAGVIJ010000019.1 GCA_020056125.1 bacterium
CATTGAAAGAGAAAAGCAGATTAAGCGCTGGAGACGCGAGAAGAAAATTAATTTAATAAATTCCATGAATCCAGAATGGAAGGATTTGTCATTAGATTTTGTCATCCCGACCGATTTATCATCCCGACCGAAGCGGAGGGATCTTGATCAAGAAGAGATTTCTCCACTCCACTGCGTTCCGGTCGAAATGACAATAAAGTCTGTCATCTCGAGCCCCGATACTACGATCGGGGTAAACTCCGTCGAGAGATCTTATCCAAACATGATTTCTCCGCTCCACTGCGTTTCGGTCGAAATGACAGAGGGGGATGAGATTTCTCCGCTCCGCCCCGAGAGTTTTCGGGGCTCCGGTTGAAATGACAAAAAGACCGTCATCTCGAGCCCCGATACTACGATCGGGGTAAACTCCGTCGAGAGATCTCGTTTGGATAAAGAAGTATGGATTTTTGGCAATCCGGATTATGAGCCCGACGCTCTGCCGCTCAAGATTCTCCCGGCGTTGCAACAACAACTGCCGGATTTGGAATTTATGATCAAAGATCCGAATGAAGATTGGGATTTGCCCGAGCGGCTGATTATTCTGGATACGGTGCAAGGTATTGATCACGTGACTAAATTTGAATCGCTCGAAAAATTCTCCGGCGGTTCGCGCACAACCATGCATGATTTTGATTTGGGTATGAAGTTGCAGTGGCTGGCTAAATTAAAAAAGCTCCCGCCCTTCGTCATCATCGGGATCCCTATGGGAGCCAACGAAACCGAAATTTTAGATGAGGTGGTGTCTCGGCTCAAAACTTTATAACCAATTCACTTGGAGGAAATGCGCGGCACAGCTCATGCACGGGTCATAGGCGCGGATCAATTTTTCCATTTCAAAGCGCAAGGCGTCCGCATCCAATTCCTGCGGCAAGAGTTCTGTTAGCCGCGCGCGCAGATCAGTTTCAATGCTGATTTGATTTTGTCCGGTGGGCACCACGATTTTTCCTTTGATCACTTTGCCATCTTCGCCGATCTCGACTTTGTGATACAGGGTGCCGCGCGGCGCCTCAATCACACCCATGCCCACGCCGGATTTTTTAGTGGGTTTGATGAGCGGTTCTTTGACGAACTTAGTCTGTTCCAAGGTATCAATCGATGAATCTAGACAATGCAGAATTTCAATGGCTTGCGCCAGATTATTGTGAAAAATATTTTGCGAGGGGAAGAGTTTGAGCGCGTTCTTCGCATCTTTTTTGGTGTTCTTGTGCAAGGTATCTTGCGAAAGATTTAGGCGCGCCAGAGAACCGACTATAAAGAGTTTACCCTCAAATTTATAGGCTGAAGCTTGAGAATAGGGCAAAACCACATGATCCAAATGTTTGGGATAATCTTCTTCAGGGATAGCCTGATCTCCAAAGCCTTTGATTGCTCCGCGTAAAAAATTAAAGGGTTGACCCACTAACGCCACTGGCATGGCTTGCGTGATTAAAGAGAAATCGCATTTTTCAAACACCTTAATCAAGCGCAGGACCGCGGGCCGGATGGCTTTTAATTTCTCCACGGCCTCCTTCACTTCATCCGCGGTCGGAACTTTGATGAATCCGCCAATCGTAGGATTGATAGCGTGCACACTGCGGCCGGCCACGATGGTGGCTAAATAATTACCCGCGGCCTTGATATCAAACGCATCGTGCAAAAGCTGGTGCTCCTCGGCTGAATTTTCATCAAAGGCCAAAAAGGAATCTCGTTTATAAACGTCGGGCAGGGCGAACAAATACAAGTGCAAGGCATGATCGCGAATCATGAGTCCGCTCATGGTCAGATCTTTTAACACTTGAGATTGAACACTCGGTTGAATGCCCAGCGCTTTTTCACAAGATTCTATTGAACACAAAAGGTGTGCATTGGAACAAGTGCCGCAAATGCGCGCCAGGAGTTGCGGCAAACTCGCATAGTGTTTGCCGGCCATGGCTTGCGTATAAAAACGCTTAAATTCTTTGATGGAAAATTTACATTCTTCAATCTTGCCGTCCCGCACGCGGATATCCAGCGCGGCTGAACCTTCAACTTTGGTGATTTCGGTGAGCGATAAATCTACTTGATGCATATTTGTTTAATTTCGAATGTCGAATATCGAATATCGAACGTCGAATTACAATTGGATATTAAATTTTTTCAGAGCCAAATCAAGAATGGCAAGAAATTTATCCGGATCCATGGGGCAACCCGGCACTTCTGCATCTACTTTAATGAATTCTTTGAGCGGCTGAACCTGATCCAAATGATTAAAGCGAGCCAGGATAAATTCAATTTCTTGCCGTGTTTTTTCATCAAACTGATTGCGCTGGGAAGAGGGGAGGCCGGTTACGGCGCATGAGCCGATGGCCACCAGCATTTTGCATTTAGCCCTGATTTTCTTAACTTGTTCAGCCTGTTCCGGCGATGAAACAGCGCCTTCGATAAACGCCACATCCATTTCATCCAGCACATTTTTGGTTTGCAAAGCGCGTGCGTGTCTAAAATCAATCAACCTTTTCCAATCTTGCCAGCGCTCATTCATCAATTCTGTGAACACCACGGTTGAATCCTCGCAACAAGTGAAAGAGAACCAACCCACGCGAAGTTTATTTTTCGGCTTGTTCATAACGTAAGCAGTGTAGGGCAAGCGTATTAAAGTTTCAAATACTTAAAAAAACACCCTGTGTTTGGTGAACACAGGGCAAGTGCAGGGCGTCCGATGGAACCGCGAGACGCCCGCTCTCAGAGTACGACGTGGTTGTCGGCCGGCTCCGGCACCTCGGCGCCGAATTCGTCCGCAATCTTCCTGAAGGCCTCGATTTGAGGCGAGGTACGAACTGCCGGGATGATCTTTTTGGGCCGTACGAGCTCCAAGACGCGGCGCAAATCCCCGCCCTGTCCGCGGCCTCCCACATGCACAAAGGCTTCGCTTAGTCGCTCGTTGGGCTGGAGACCCAACTTCTGGATCTGGCCCTCGTGGATCACTACGCGACAGCCGCGTGCAAGCAAGCGCTCGATCATGTTCTTGATGCGCTCCTCATTGCCCGGAATGGCGGTTGAGGACAGGATCACGGTGTCGCCTTCACGCAGCCGCAATTCTGGCTGACAGTCTATGATCTCTCGACACAAGGTCGAGTTTTCCTCTCCCTGACAACCGGTGACGAAGAACACGGTTTGGTCGTGAGGCTCGCCGCCGATGGGCAGGACCTGCCCGCGCTCCAGGAGCTCCTTGGCAAAAAGCATACTGGTGCCCTTGAAGTAAATGGGCCGGCCGCAATCCTGGACAAACTCAGCCAAAGTTCCGAGACGATCCAGATTTGAGGCAAAGGCCGCCACGAACACGCTACCCGGAGCTTGCAGAATGACTTCTGCCACGCCACGCACTGCATGGCACTCTTCGGGCGTGAAGCCCTCGCGGTGGCACTGGAGATTGTCGCAATACATGATTTCCACGCCCAGCCGTCCAATCTCCCGCAGCGCCTTTTCAACGAGCAACCGAATCCGCCAATCCATTCCGTTGAGCTTGAAGTCGCCGGTGTGGAGCACCCACTTACCGCCCGGAGTCCTGATCAACAACATGGAGGAATTGGGGATGGAATGAGCGGTTACGATCGATCGAACCAGGAACGACCCGACCTCGAAGCTGGAGTCTGCATCGTAGGTGATCACCTGATCAGGTGCGCGGACTGAAGCGGCCGCCGAATCGTCATTACCGCGTCTGGCTTGGCGACGTTGCCGCTCCATGAATTCGCGCGTCAGCTGTTCCATGTGGATTGGCAATTTTCCACCCAGCACGGGCAAGAGGCTCCAATGATCCTGATGCGGGTGAGTGATGACTACGCCTGCCACATTGGGCGCTTCCAACAGGCGCTGGAGCGCGGCGTTGAAGTTGCCGTTCTGTCCCGGAGGCGCTCCGCAATCCACCATGATTGAAGCGTCTCCATCCGTATAGCACATGGCTGTCAGACCGCTGGCATCAGCCTCGAGTTCTCCGCTGGCCGAGACCAGTGTGGACGCCTGAGCTGGCGGCGGCAGAATCTTCACCACTCTAACGGGATGAGCCAGCAGAAATTCGGTTGGTCGCTTCTCGTTAGGTCCGCGGCGTTCCAATCCAACTTCGACTGTGGCGCGGTCAAAGTTATGATCGATGTTTCTGGCACATCCGTGGGGACAATAGGGGTGGCCACATAGACCCACGGTTCGTCCCTCATACCTCCCGACATGTTGGAAGGAACGGCCCCGGCTCGCCACGCCAAAAGAGAAGTTCAACAGTTTCGTGTTCCACGACCACCTCCTTTTTATGTTTTTGTTTAGGTTTTCGTTCTAAATCGATCTAGATCGAAGTATTAACAGATTTAGCAGAAAATAGGGTTTGTGTCAAGGATACTTCACGCGTCGAATTAACAAAAAAACTCCCCTTGCAGGGAGTCCTCTTGTGGTGCGGCCAGGACGATTCGAACGTCCGACCTCCCCGACATTACGTCGGGGCGCTCCCCGTCGCAAGCCCCGCCTTCGGCGAGGGCAAGCAGGCGGGCCCGCCTGAATGCGCAAAGCGCTTTCGGCGGGTATCCAGATGAGCTATGGCGGTGAAGTTAAACATCCTTAAAAAAAGAACTCCCTAATCAGGAGTCCTCTTGTGGTGCGGCCAGGACGATTCGAACGTCCGACCTCTTCCTTCGCAGGGAAGCGCTCTATCCAGCTGAGCTATGGCCGCCAGCGAATATGA
>JAGVIJ010000093.1 GCA_020056125.1 bacterium
ATTTTATTTATTGATGAAATTCACAATATCGTGGGCGCGGGCTCAACCACGGGTTCGCTCGATGCCGCGAATATTTTGAAACCGGCTCTGGCGCGCGGCGAAATTCATTGCATCGGCGCCACCACTTGGGATGAATATAAAAAACATATTGAACCGGATGCGGCGCTGGAGCGGCGCTTTCAACCCATTTCCGTTGAAGAGCCTACGCCAGCCGCCACACTGCGCATGCTGCAAGGACTGCACGAACGCTATGCCGATCATCATGGCGTGCGGTATGACGCGGCGGCGCTCGTCGCGGCCGTGGAATTAGCCGAGCGCTATCTCACGGATCGTTTGTTTCCGGATAAAGCCATTGATTTGATCGATGAAGCCGCGGCTTCGGTCATGGCCCAGCGCCAATCGCGGGAAACCATGGAGCGCTTAACCTCTCTGGAATTGGCTTTGCAAGCGGCTGAAGAAAATAAAACCACGGCTCTGCACCAAGGCAATTTGGAGCAAGCGGATGAAGCCGAGCAAAACATAATTCGCTTGCGCGAAGAGCACGCCAAATTTAAACAAACCTTGCAGCCGAACAAGACCGCGGTGCGCCCGGCGATTACCGTGGACGATGTGGCGCGCGTCGTAGCTCGCATGTCCAATGTTCCGCTCACCACCATTTTAGCCAATGATCGCGAACGCTTGAGCGCGCTCGCTAAAAAATTACGCCAGCGCATCTTGGGACAAGATCAAGCCGTACAAGACATCGCCGAGGTGGTGCATCGCTCGCAATTGGGTTTGCATGATCTGGCGCGACCCAAAGCCGCGCTGTTGTTCGTGGGCCCATCGGGCACGGGAAAAACCGAGATGGCGCGCGCGCTGGCCGAAGAAATATTCGGCCGCTCGGATGCGCTGATTAAAATTGACATGTCCGAATTTGCCGAGGGACATACGATTGCAAAACTTATCGGCTCGCCCGCCGGATATGTGGGCTATCGCGAAAATACCAAATTAGCCGACGCGCTAAAAAAACACGCGCATGCCGTGGTGCTGTTCGATGAATTTGAAAAAGCGCATCCTGACGTGCAAAACATGCTGTTGCAAATTTTGGAGGACGGACAAATGACCAATAGTTCCGGACGCGCCATTTCATTCCGCCAAAGCTACGTAATTTTAACTTCCAATCTGGGTTCGGATAAATTATCGGCCAAGACCCTGGGCTTTGCGCATCAGGATGAAGAGATGTTCACGCGTATGATCGGCAATGAATTGGAAACTCACTTTCGACCCGAATTATTAAACCGCCTGGATCGCGTAATTTTTTTCCGGCCCTTGGCGCGGCCTGCGCTTAAAAAAATTCTGCGCCGCCAATTGGATGATATTTTGGCGCGCACGCTCGCGGCTCAACAAGTAACTTGCACAGCCGGTGATGATGTTTTGAATTGGCTTTTGGCTCAACCCATGCCCCAAGCCGAAGGCGCGCGAGCTGTCCGGCGATTGCTGGAAAAAGAGATTGCCTCGCTCATCAGCCAACAATTAATTGAGAATCCGCACAAGCATCGGATTAAATTTAAGGCAAACAAAACTAAATTGACCGTTGTTTAGCTTGTAGCCGCACCCTTTAGGGTGCGCTTTACATTTTAAAAGAACGCAGGCTAAAGCCTGCGGCTACCACATTTGACATTCGTAATTTGGCATTCGTCATTCTTCCAGCAATCGACCATTTAGTCTAAAATACAGCTCATGGTCGCCCGACAACGGTTTTTACCCAGGAGGAGCGAATCGCGAGGAACGCGCCGTATGGCGCGAGCTTTAAGTATGGGCGTGGCTCTAAATGCCATGCAAGCGCAAGATACAACTAATCAGCGCCGCGCTGACGACACATACCAAACAGCTGAAGCGCCACAGCCTTCGCCGCTGGAACTACCCAACAAATCTTATGCTCAATCTGCGCAAGTTTCTGAACAGGAGCAGGCGAACAAAAAAATGATTGAGACAGGTGGGACACTGGGTAAAGGCCCGGTGGTGCCAAGCGTTGCGCCGCCGTCAGCCGAAGCGCCGGAAGGTGCGGAGCAGCCGGCTCAATCGTCCGGAGGAAGACAAACTCAAGAAGAAACTACCGAGGAATCAGCGCCCGAAGTTTCGCCCGAAGCTCAAGCGGCCGCCCTGCTGGCTCAACAACAGCAACAACAAATAGCTGAACAACAACAAGCCGCGGGCGCAGCTGAACAAGCTGCAGCCGGGCAAGCCAAACAGCAAGCGGCCAAGCTGTTAAAAAAGGAAGTCGGCGCCTTGCGCGCCGGTTCAGCCATCACCCTGTACGGCATCATATTCACGATTATCATTCTAAACGTGCAGTTGATTAACACTTTTACTTTTCATTCCGAGTGGGTACCTAAACTTGAGTTGCGGGAAATTGCGCTCACTGTTTTTATAGATTTACTCTTGCTGGCCGCGATTTTAATCCAACTGGCGGTGCTGATCGGGCCGCTGGTGATTATCACATCTATACTCCCCTAAGCGCCTCACTGCATAGAGCTCTGCTTTTGTAGAAGACCCTAAACATAAGCCGTGAAAACTTCTTACATTTTAAAAATTCTATAACCATTTTTCGACGACCGTCAGAAAATGGTTGAATATCTTTTTACTTTTTCCACTTTCTTTGTCCGAGCTCAAAATGCTTCACCAAAGATATATCATGAGGAAAACGCTCACAGACTAAATAGATCGCCTCGGAACGTATGTTCAACCCAGAGCGCGTGAGCTCTATTAATTCTTCACAGGGAAAAGGATAAACCCATGCGCTGTGCTGTAGCTTCACAAATCCTACAACGCGGAGAAAAAAGCGAAGATTTTCACGCACCCGCCTATGTCTTTCCGGTATATCAAACATCACCATCCGCCACTTCTTATCCCAGCGCTTCGGCCTATCGATCGCCTTCTCGCACAAGGTGTATTTAAGCAATTCTTTATGCCCCTTTGCCGTCAGCTTTATCTTATCCGCGCCATCACGACCGATCGAGGTAGAGATTAAACCGCGTCTTTTAAGTCTTTTTAGAAGACGACTTAGTTCTTGTTTTTGCCTACATGGTTTGCGGACACGAAAAACCGGTACCAATTGAGCCAAACCGGGTAACAACATGATCGTTGATATCAATCCAGCGGCCGCGATTATTTTTAAAATATTCAATGACAACTCTCGATATTTGACGGCTCGTTCGTGCGACGATCGCTCAGACATATACTCTTTGATAAATCACTGAAGTCTCAAACCTGTTTTGTGCATGAGACCACGGGAGCTTTTTAATTTTCCAACCTCGTAGGATTAAGATGATTTAGATTGTACCATCTTTCGACGGCCGTCAGGAAATGGTGGAGTCCTGTTTTTTTTTCGTCCCTCAACTTCCAGTGTATAATAATGTTGATCCAAACTGTAAACTTAAATATTTAAAACAACATGAAAAACATTGAACTCAAGGTAAAAATTGATGACGTTCACGCCATAGCTTCGCGTCTGCGAGCGTTAGGGTCTCATTTTAAGGGAACCTTAAAGCAAATTGATACTTATTATCATTGCCACGATGGGCGCCTAAAGCTTAGAATGATCAATGGAAATAAATCCGAACTTATTTTTTATCGGCGTCCAGATACGGCCAGCCACAAAATATCTGAATTTGAAATTTTAAGACTTCCAAAAAAACAATGCCGGTTAATACAAAAAATGTTAAAATCGGCCTTGGGAATAAAAGTCACAGTTTTCAAAGAAAGAAAACTCTGGATGTATAAAAATACCCGCATTCATCTAGATCTAGTGCGGGGACTGGGTTGTTTTTTGGAACTCGAAAGTCAGATAAAATCCGGAAAAAATCGTGCACAGAAAGAATACGAATATCTTTTGAGGAATCTTGCGCTCGATCGTTTTGTCAAAATCAAGAAATCTTACAGCGACTTACTCTTGGCAATCGCCGACCACGGACAAAAATAGAGCTCTGCTTGCGCTTGTGATATTATATTAGCCATGTCCGGCTGATTGAGTGACGGATGAATTTTAAGCACCGTTAACTTTAAATATGACCGATAAAACTAAAAAAATACTTTTTATCATTGGGTTCGTAGCAGCATCCGCCCTCATAGGTTTTGGGCTGTATTATTTCTTTTTCCGCCAGCTGATCGCGCCATCAGTCGTCGTGCCCGGTGAAGAGGGCGGAGCCATAACCGGCACATTGCCATCAGCCGAAACCGGCGGCGCACAAATTTACGAGGAAACCGCGCCCGGGACATTATCGCCCAGCGGAATCATTCCAACAGCTGAAGCTCCCAGCGGCCCTTCAGGCGTTGCGTTGTTGCGCGATGCCGTAACTCAAGCTGTTACGCCCGGAGCTGACGGGCAAGGCGCCAGATTTTATGATCCGAATGACGGCCGCTTTTATCGCTTAAATCCGGATGGCACAACCACGCGCCTGTCAGATAGGCAATTTTTCGACGTGGACGATGTGAGTTGGGCCAAACAAAGCGACAAAGCTATTTTGGAATTTCCGGACGGCAACAATGTTTTGTTTGACTTTGCTTCAGACCGGCAATCCACTCTGCCCAAACACTGGGAAGATTTTTCTTTTTCAGCTGATGATCAACAAATCGCGGCCAAGAGCATAGGCTTGGATCCGAGCAGCCGTTATTTGATTATCAGTTCTCCGGAGGGCGGCGAAGCCACGGCCATCGAACCTTTAGGCCAAAACGCTGACCGCACCATGGTGGAGTGGTCGCCCAATAATCAAGTGATAGCTTTTGCCTTAACCGGCAAACCGCAACCCGAAGGCGCGCAAGAGATTTTGCTGATCGGCGAAAATCAAGAAAATTTTAAATCCCTGATTGTGCCGGGCCGCGGTTTTCAACCCAACTGGTCGCCCGCCGGACAAAATATTTTATACAGCGTTTATCATGAGCGGACTGAATTTCGCCCCTCGCTCTGGATCGCAGGCGGCGCCGGAGATCAAATCGGTGAAAATCGCCGCGGCTTGAATCTCAACACTTGGGCGGATAAATGCGCTTGGGTGGATGAGAATCAACTCATCTGCGGCGTACCGCAATCCTTGGATGTGGGCGCGGGTTTGGCGCCGCAAAATTTCGCCAGCGTGCCGGATGATGTGTATCGCATTGATTTGCGCACCGGCGTGTCAGTTAAGATCAATACCCCGAATCAAATTCATCCCATCAGCCAGCCGCTTATCAGCGCGGATAAAACCAAATTGATTTTTACGGATGGCGCCACCGGCAGATTGTATGAATACGATTTGGGAAATTAATTGATCGTCCGACGCCTGCCTGCCGGCAAGGCAGATCCAACGTCCTAGTTTCCATTATTCGCCATTCGAAATTCGATATTCCATATTCCAAACTATGCTGCGTCACAAAACATTTGCCATCACCATCTACTTCAGCGTTTTTGCGCTGGTCGTGGTGATTTATATTTTACGCGCGGTCAATTTTCGGCAAACGCATTATCAGGTAGGACAAGTTCCGGCTGAAATTGCCCAGCAATTATTGCCCAAGGACATTCCCCTGGCCGCTTTGCGTCCGCCGGCTTTGCGCTCGCAAGATCCCATCAGATTCGGCGGTACAACCTCGGTAATTTCCGTGATTGAATATGGGGATTTCGAATGCCCCTATTGTCGTCAAATCACGCCCATCCTCCTGGAAATGGCTCAACCCTACGGCGGACAAGTGCGTTTTGTGTGGCGCGATTTTGCCATCCCCGAGATTCATCCCACTGCTCTGCCGGCTGCGATTTTTGCGCGCTGTGCCGGTTTACAAGGGAAATATTGGGAGGCGCATGATGCGCTGATGAGCGCAGATAGTTTGAAGGAGCGCGGGTTGGATAGCATTGCCAAAAAATTAAATTTGGATGAGACGCAACTTGATGCTTGCCGCCGAACTCCGGCCGTGGGGCAAGCTATCCTGCGCGATGTGGAAGAGGCGCGCGCCGATGGCATTAAAAATGCGCCGTTGATTTTTGTGGGCGCACAAGCGTTTGAAAGTTTTACGGATACAGAAGCGTTGCGCCAGGCGATTGAAAAGGCGCTAACCGCGAATTGATTTTTTGCATGAAAAATTTTTTCTTTTCATTCCGCAAATCCGCCAGCTTGATCATATTTTTATTTGGCGCGTTTTTTATCTTTACGCCTTTTTCTTCCGCCGCAACATCTGCCACCTGCTGTAAATGCGCTAGCAAAGAAAATCCGGAAACCGCTATCTGCATCAAATTTAACACCGTGGGACAAGACTGCGCCGCTCTGCCTGGTAAAAGCACCAATACTCACGTAAAAAAACTTAACTGCACCGAATCTTTGAGTGACAGTACCACTTGTAAGACCAAAACCGATGGCGGCGTCTGCATTATCGGCCCGATAACTGAAAGCACTTATACGTCCGCTATCAGCGCAGACAGCGGAGCCAAGTCACTAGAGAAACCCGTAATACCGGAATTAAACGTTAAAATTCCAGGCCTGACTTTTTCTGATCAACTTCGGCAAGTTGGTTCGGTTATTTCAGTCCCCTTCCTCGCCCAATATATCTCAGCGATCTATATCTATCTCGTTGGACTCGCGGCCGTAGCCGCCGCTATCATGATTGTGTATGGAGGATTTTTGTATATTGTCGGATCGTCCGGAGTTCAAGTTCAACAAGGAAAAACGGTAATCGTGGATGCCGTGATTGGATTATTACTAATACTGGGCATCTATACTATTCTCGCCGTCATTAATCCCGACCTGCTTAAATTGAACGCACTAAATCTTCCGGTGGTTAAATCGTTATACTTTGTTCCGGACACGACTTACCAACAGACCCAGGCCATAGCTCATGCTAGCGGTTATAAGCCAGATCCTGATATCGTGAGCGCCCTCAAAACCAGTACCGGCGGTACTCGTCCTGCGCCTGCCGCCGCTCCTTCCAATATCCCGCTAGATGATCGGATGAGCATACCTCGCGATGAAATTTTTAAAATCTTAGAAGGCGTGGCTCAAAAATTAAACATAGATCCTTGTATACCAAAAGCGATCCTAGCCACAGAATCCGGTTTTGAAAACACCGCCATCGGCCACGATGAAGATTCCCCGCATCTCGTTGTCCAAGCGCGTTTAGATTTCTTACGCAGTGGCAAAAAATATTCTGGCGCCACCTTTGAACCGCCTAAAGATTTGCCTGATAACTGCACTAAAGATCTGGCTGCTACATGTCAGCAAGTTATAACACGCACCACCAACATTAGAAATGATGATACCTTTAAACCTGCACCGCCATATTTCGGATTGGATTGGCGATTTCCTCATGGTATAGGCTCAGCCCAGTGCACAATTTATCCCCCTAATACTAAGGCTCCCCATTGTTATGGGCCAAATGGAGAACATGGACGGCCCATCGGCGACACCTGCTATACAGTACCCATCCTCATGACTTGGGAAGGTCAAATGGAATGTATGATGAAACTCCTCAAAGCCGCGGGGGCGAAAACACCATGTGGTTTTTTCAAGGCATTCGGCGGACTCACTAAACAAGACCCGAACTGTACCGGAACACTTCTGTCTCGAAAAATGAAAGCCTTCGTTAATTGCAAAGCCGGAAAATTATAATTTGATATAATGATTAAGATGAAGCTCCTCAACCCTAAAAATAAACCCATCCAGATAGCCACCATATTCATAGGTTTGATTTTGATTTTTCTTTTCACCGCTCCGCCGGCGTTGGCCTTGGTTAATTGTTGCAAATGCACTACCAAGGATGATCCCAAAACCACTATTTGCATAAAAACTACGGAGTATGACTGCTCGGCTATGCCGGCCAAAAGCGCCAACGTAGATGTTTCTAAATTTAATTGTACTAAATCACTCGGCGAGCCGGATCAAGGGCAATGCCGCGTCGTAGCGGAAGGTGGTATCTGTGCTTCAAAGCCACAGGAGGAATTCCTTTACAAACCCGCCGAACGCAATGAGGAGGTTACGCATCCTGCGGGTGTCTATGCTCAAACTAAGCCGCTTACCCCGCCCAAATTAGGCGTTTCCATCCCCGGGCTGGAATTTTCCCAAAGGATAGTTGCGAAGGGAGGGTATTACGAAATCCCATTCCTCGCTGAATATATCAGCGCATTTTATAAATATTTAGTCAGTATTTCTGTCGTTTTAGCCGCAGTTATGATTGTTTGGGGAGGTTTTAGATATATTGCAGGTGCCACCATGGGGTCAGTACAAAGAGGCAAAGAAATCATTGGAGACGCATTAATCGGTCTCATACTGGTACTCGGCGCTTATACTATCCTTGATACAATAAATCCGGATCTAGTAGCATTAAAAGGTGTTAGGGTCGAGGCGATTTCAGGAGACTCCGCGTTATATTATAAAGATGGTGTAGGGACCGGGGTTCCGTTTGCTACTGATGACGCGATCAAAAAACAAGAAGCACAAGAAATTCCCGGTACACCTGGTACGACGAAAACCTTTCCACCCTCTCCGCAAGTACCCACACCCGCGCCAGGTGAAACTCCGAGTATCCCGGGTTCGCCTACGCCCACACCCGCGCCAGGTGAAACTCCGAGTACCCCCCCCAGTACGCCTG
>JAGVIJ010000099.1 GCA_020056125.1 bacterium
TAACGCCAAATGAAGTTAGCGCCAAATTTATTCAGAGTGGTGCAGTAAATCCTTGAATCTATCCTATCTATTTTCTAACACTAAACTCGCAGCCGCAGTAGTTTTGGCGATATAATTTCAGCTCTTTGGAAAGTTGGCATGATTTTCTGAACCCGTCATCTTTTTTAAAATCTCTGTCTAAAAATTTTATGCCGCGCATCGCAGCCGCCTCATTGCCAATTTTGTTTATGGCCTCGGCGTCTTTGTGCGGGCTAATGGAGAGGGTTGAGGAAAAATAATCAAACTCATTATTTGCCCCCTTTATAAAAGGGGGGTGGGTGGGATTTATTCCTGCCGCCACCCTTGCGGCCGCTTCCAGTCGCGCGCGGTAGCAAATTAAGCATCTCTCTCCTCTTTCCGGATCCGCTTCATGTCCTTTGACTAATTCGCGCCATTTGTCATGTTCGTGTTCTCCGACAATTAAAGCCAAACCTAATTTTTCCGCGATTCGTTTTGTTTCTTCCAGTCGCTTATTATATTCTTCTTGAGGCCAGATATTCGGATTATAAAAATAAAGAATGATGTCGCAGTCATTTTTTAAAAGTTCCATCACATACGCCCCGCAGCCGATACAGCAAACATGAAGGAGAAGTTTTTCTTTATTTGCCCCCTTTATAAAAGGGGGGTAGGGGGGATTTTCTTTGCTCATATTCTCTTCGCGCGTCTTACCGCCGCCGCTATCGCCTTCACCACTTTTTTATCCGTCACCAGCGGCAATATTTTATTTTTTTCCGGCTTAACCGAATAAGCAAGCGCCATGGCCACCGCGACTTTTATTTTTGTCGTAACTTGTTTTATTTTTCCGTCCAACAACCCCCTGAAAATTCCGGGAAAAACCAAGGCGTTGTTTATTTGATTGGCAAAATCCGACCGGCCGGTGCCGACGATTACCGCGCCCGCGGCATACGCCGCGCCCGGCATTATTTCCGGAATCGGATTAGCCATGGCGAAAATTATCGGCTTCTTGGCCATTGATTTTACCATTTTTTCATCAACTAAATTTCCTTTGGACACTCCGATAAAAACGTCCGCTCCAACCATGGCGTCTTTAAGTTCGCCTCTCACTTTTTTCTTGTTGGTTTTTTTAGCTATTTCCAATTTGTAAGGATTGACATTTTTTCTTCCTGCATAAATTATTCCGCGGCTGTCAACCATTATCAAATCGCCGATGCCCTGATGGAGTAAAAGTCGGGCGATAGCGATACCGGCGGCCCCTCCGCCGTTTAAAACGATTTTTAAATTCTTTATCACTTTTCCGGTTACGCGGCAGGCGTTGATTAAAGCGGCCAAAACCACGATTGCCGTGCCGTCCTGATCATCATGAAAAACGGGGATGTTCAAATCCTTTTCTAACCGCTCCAAAATTTCAAAGCACCTTGGCGCGGAAATATCTTCCAAATTTATGCCGCCAAAATTCGGCTCAATCTGTTTTACGAATTTCACTATTTCATCGACATCTTTTGTGTTTATACATAAAGGCATGGCATCTACATCGGCAAACTCTTTAAAAATTATGTATTTGCCTTCCATGACCGGCATGGCCGCCTCCGGCCCCAAATCGCCCAAGCCCAAAATCGCGGTGCCGTCCGTAACTATCGCCACCTGATTGGCGCGGTTGGTCAGTTCCCATGATTTGCGCTTATCCTTGCCAATGGCGGATGAAACAGCCGCCACGCCCGGCGTATAAGCGAGCGACAAATCATCCCTTGTCTTAAGCGGCACTTTTGATTTTATTTCAATTTTCCCGCGATGTTTTTTATGCAGCGCGAGAGATTTTTGAAAATAATTCATAATTTCAATTTAATTTTTTACCGATAATTTGGATCCAGTTAGTATCACCTGATGATACCACATTTTCATAAATCACTTTTATTCCAACTTCCATTAAATATTTTTTCAATTCCCCTAAGGTAAAATAACTAAAAAATCTTTCATATTCATATCCGTAGTCACTTTCTTTCACTATTTCTTCATCGGGATTGCCTGACCTCAATTCTTTAACTACGATGTAAAGATAGCCA
>JAGVIJ010000058.1 GCA_020056125.1 bacterium
ACGGCGACACCGACAGTGAAACGGCAGGGGAAAGAGACCGCCTACCTAGATCGCGACGCGATCAAAGATGTTAAGGACCTGCCTATGACAATTTTGGCATCTACCATGGACAAAGATCTTAACGCACTAGCTGCACAAAAAGGAGGTTTAAAATTCGGAGATATGATTTATACCTGTTGCGGGGGTAAAACAGGCACTTATTCAGCTCACTGGGCACTATATACAGGCGGAAGACCTGACGTACCTTTTTCGTTTATTGAAATGGGCGGTTCGCAGCCGCCGCCGGGCAAAGGTGGAAGTGCACAGGTGCCGGGTATCGGCGGCTCAGTTGGCGGAGTTGTTATCAGACCAAAAAACTGGACCATACAAGATTATGTAAATAAATTTACTGAACGTACTCCGCTACTTTATGTACCGTCCGGAAAAGTCTGGGGGTATGCTCCGGGAACACACGATCCTAAAAAAGGCTTAGTATTTGTTTTCCGCCCATATATTGAAAGTCAATAAATGACGCTTAACATTCTTCTGCGCTCATGGCAGTCTGTTTTAGATGTCTAATAATCAAATCTACCTCTGCTCCAAATGCGATGCGCAGTTTCCTAAGTGGGCCGGGCGGTGCGAGGCGTGCGGCGCGTGGGGTTCGATTAAAGAAGAAGATGCAGCGCCGGACGTTGGACGAAGGACGTCGGACGTTAAAATAAATCCTGCTCCCATCATCTCATTTGCCGATGCCGGAAAATTTGCACCGGCGATTTTGCGTCCCACCGGACTCTCGGGATTGGATTTAACTTTAGGCGGCGGTTTGGTGGACGGCTCCATCACTCTAGTAGCTGGCGAACCAGGGATTGGAAAATCCACGCTCTTGGCGCAACTCGGTCTGGTGTTAAGCGCGAATGATAAAACCGTGTTGTATGTCACAGGCGAGGAATCACCGGCGCAAATCAAACGCCGACTGGATCGCCTAAGTCCCAGCTTGCCCGAAAAATTTCATTTTCTGGATGAGACGGCCGCTGAAGTCATTGCCGCCACGATTGAGCAGGAAAAGCCTGATCTGACGATTATTGATTCAATCCAAAGTCTGCGCCTGTCTGAACTGCCGGGCGAAGCCGGAAGCGTGGGGCAGGTCAAAGCTTGTGCGGCTACGCTGGCCGCGGCCGCTAAACAATCCAATCGCCCGATTATTCTCGTGGGTCAAGTCACTAAAGAAGGCGATGTGGCCGGACCGCGCGTGCTGGAACACGTGGTGGATACTGTGCTGTTTTTGGAGGGCGAACGCAATCACCACTATCGCCTGCTCCGCGCGCTGAAACATCGCTTTGGACCCACGGACGAAGTGGCTCTGCTGGCTATGACAGAAAAGGGCTTGGAGCCGGTGCTGGATATTTCATCGGAGTTGATGAAAGATCGCGCCGCGAATGTGGCCGGCTCAATCGTCACCTGTTTGATGGAGGGTCATCGTCCGGCGCTGATTGAGATCCAGGCGCTGATCACACCGGCCGGATATGGAACGCCGGTCAGGCGAACTACTGGGATTGATAGCGCGCGGTTGGGAATGTTGTTGGCGGTTTTGGCGCGCCGCGCCGGAATCAATGCTTTGGACAAAGATGTTTATGTGAATGCGGCCGGCGGCATGGATGCGCGCGATCCGAGCATTGATTTAGCCATAGCGTTTGCCATTGCCGGCGCTCTTAAAAATGCGCCGCTTGATCCGCGCTTGGCTGTGTTTGGAGAAATTGGATTGGGTGGAGAAGTGCGCCCGATCAGTTTGCCTGAATTGCGTTTGAAGGAAATGGCGCGTTTGGGATTTACTCAAGTTATTGTGCCTAAAGGACAGAGCCGCGTTCCAACCGGATCCCTCCGCGCCACCGAAGTTTCAACTTTGAATGAAGCGCTTAAAATCTTGGGTCTGGAATAGATCGTTTCGTAGCGGGTAGCCGCACCCTTCAGGGTGCGTTTTATAATTTTTATCAACGCAGGCTAAAGCCTGCGGCTACCATGCAAAGAGTTTTTTCTCTCGCAGACTACGCTCGCAATGACAGTTGAATCAACTATTCTCGATGCGAGGTTTCGCGCAATGCAATCACCATCTGTTTCAAGTTGGAATATTTTTTTAATTCCGGATCTTGGGTGAGCAACTCCACGGCTTGGTCGCGCGCCATGGCAATCAATTTAAAATCACCGGCCCGCGCCGCTTTGAAAATCGAAACTCCGCTCTGCTGTATGCCCAACAAATTCCCTTCGCCGCGCAAACGCAAATCCTCCTCCGCCACCTCAAAACCATCGTTGGTGCGCTCGAGAATTTTAAGCCGCTCAAAGGCCTGACCCTCTTCAGTCGCGGCCAAGAAACAAAATGACGCATATTTGGAACGACCCACGCGCCCGCGCAACTGATGCAATTGCGCCAAACCAAAACGCTCTGCGCCCTCAATCAACATGACTGTGGCTTGCGGCACATCCACACCCACCTCCACCACTGTGGTAGCCACTAAAACAGCCAACTCGCCGGCCACAAACTGCGCCATGGCAGAGTCTTTTTCTTTAGCCGACATCTGGCCGTGCACCATACCGATCTTTAATCCCCTAAGCGCTTGGGTGGATAAACGACGCACTTCTGCCTCCACACTGCGCACGCCCAATTTGTCCGACGGATCGATCAGCGGGCAAACCACAAACGCGCGATGTTGCAACGCGACTTCATCGCGAATTTTTTGATAGACCAACTCGCGACCCGCATCACCCGTCACCACCTTGGTCAGCACGGGCAAGCGGCCGTGCGGTTTGGAATGAATGATGGAAATATCCAAATCACCCAACATGGTCAGAGCCAAAGAACGCGGAATGGGCGTGGCTGACATGGATAAAAGATGCGGCACTTTGCCGTCTTGCCGGCTGGAAACCATGAGCGCCTCGCGCTGAGCCACGCCAAAGCGATGCTGTTCATCCACCACAGCCAGCGCTAAATCCGGCGGCGCTTGGCCGCGCTCCAGCAAAGCATGCGTGCCCACCACAGCCACCCGACCGCGCGCCAAACGCTCTTGCGCCTCTTTGACTGACAGCGTGGATGCTTCTCCGCCCTCAAACAATTGATGGCTGGATGAAGTAAAAAGTAAAACCGGAATTCCGTGCGGCACTAAAAAGCGCTGAAAAGTTGCGGCGTGTTGTTTAGCCAAAAGATCAGTGGGCGCCATCATGGCCGAAGAGAATCCGGCGCGAAAGACCAGAGCTGATAGCATGGCCGCCACTGCGGTTTTTCCCGCACCCACGTCGCCCTGCAACAGTCGGCGCATGGGACGTTCGGTGCACATGTTTTTAATCGCGGCCCAAGTGGCCTTTTTTTGATCCGGCGTAAGTTCAAACGGCAAAGACTTGGCAAAAACTTTGGCGAAATTTTCATCAAACCGCACTGCGGGCGCGCCGGCTCGGTCAGCTTCGTGCCGCGCCAAACGCAAAGCCAGCTGATACATAAACAGTTCGCCAAAAGCAAAACGCTGTCTCCCCTGTTCAGCTTGCGCAGGCGTGGCCGGGCGGTGAATGAAAGGGATGGCGTCGCACAATGGCGGCACATCTGCGGCGCGTAGAATTTCAGGCGGAATAAAATCCGGCGGCGGCTCAAGATTATCCAGCGCAATCTTCATGATCTTGCGCAGAGTCTTTTGCGTGACTGAACCGGTCAGCGGATACACCGGCGCAATATTGCCCGCGGCCAGAGTTTCTTCATTCGCCGGTTCCCACAACGGATTAGTGAACCCTCGGCCAAAACGCGGCCGTTGAGTTACAGCGCCGGAAATAAAAATTTGATCTCCGGGTTTGAGTTGTTTGATGAGCCACGGCTGATTAAACCAAGTTACGCCGATGGAGTCGGTTTCGTCGGACACTACAGCGCGGATTAAAACAAAACGCCGGCGAAAAGTTGGCGCTTGTTTGATCTCTTTTAAAGTGGCGCGGATGGTTACCGGCGTGCCGGTCGGAAGATTTATGATGGAACAGAGTTGCGAATAATCGTCATACCGCCGCGGCAGAATACTTAAAAGCTCGCCCACGGTCTGAACTTCCAGCGATTTTAAAACTCGCCGTTGTTGCGCAGACAACCCGGGAATAAAGGAGATTGGTTCGCCCCACTGAAGCATAATTAACTCTATTCTACATGAAAATCACTCGTACGCCAGAGAGGTTTGATTTGACTCAAACCCGAAATTTATTTTTACGCTTCCACTAAATGCCGGCGAATCCACTCTTGCACATCTTTTAAGACTTCCTTGCTTAGAGAGGATTTGGAATTAGCAAAAATTTTTATTAGTAAAAAAGGGGATAAGTGTTGTAGCGTTTAGCGTATAGGTTTTTTCACATGGAAGTTTTTCTATACGCTAAACGCTATCCGCTATACGCTATTTTACGGAGG
>JAGVIJ010000056.1 GCA_020056125.1 bacterium
AGTTGAACGGTTGAGGTGGAAACTTGAAACGCGACCGGTTCTGGAATTACCGCCGCAGGCTCAACACTTGGCGCAAATGAAAGATCACGCCAAATCAAACCCACAGCCACAGTTGCCGGAATCAGCAGTGAGATTAAAAATAGATATAAACGTCGAGGCATATTTTAATAAGATGCTTTTATTCATTTAAACTGGCTAGAACAACGCTGGCGATCGGATGCAAGGGGGCTCGCAAACGATAATATGCAAAAAGGCTGATCTGTTCTCTTTCCAAAATATTTGCACGGCTCAATTTTACCAGATGTTTTGAGGTGGCTTTGATTGACAATCGAAGATGCAACGCGATTTGCTCAACGGTCAATCCCCGTTGCTGCGCCAATAATTGAACGATGGCCAACCGACGCCGATTAGCCAGAGCCTTCACTATCCATTCAATATTCATATAATTTGAATTCGCCTTGCGAATTTTCACTCCATGAATTTATTTAGCTCGTGCTACTATACAATTTGAGTCGCCACATCCCCTACTATTACAGCTACCACAACTCCCTAATTCGCGCGAATAAGAGATATCCACAAATGAATTTTGCTTAAACAAGCGGAAAACCGCTACTTCCAACTACCACCCTAATTCGCGCGAATAAGAGGATGGTTGCCATGGGAGGGATTGAAGCGGATAATTGTGGATAAGATTGAGAGGGTATGAAAAAAATAAAATTACCCGAAGCGCCAAAATTGCCCGCGCGATCCATATCAGACTTTGAGGCCGCAGTCTTTGCGGCTGAACTGGGCACAGCTGAACGCATTGATTTACACGGCATGACCAGAGAGGACACTGTCAGCGAGCTGGATAAATTTCTCAACCATCAATTTATGGAAAAAACCGAAGTGGTTAAAATCATCCACGGCCGCGGAGATCAAATCTTGAAACGCGCGGTGGAACAATATCTCAAGCGATGTCCCTTCATCGAATATTTTCGCAATTCAAATAATCCCAACGAATCCGGCGGTGTAACCTACGCCGTGATTGCGAAGAAGGATTGACATGGCAGACCAAACTAAATCTAATCTTTTAAGAATATATCCTATGACCATAAAACAACTAACAAAACTAATAATGGGGCAGGCGAAAAAGAAAGGTTTCGGCGCTAAGCCGGAAGAAATTAATGTGGCGGAAAAAATTACCCTAATCCATTCCGAAATTTCTGAAGCCTTCGAGGCTTATCGTCATAAAAATATTAATGGCAAGGATGGTCTTAAAGAAGAATTGGGCGATGCCATCCAACGCATTTTGCATCTCTGCGGAGTTTTAGACATAAATATCGAGAAATCCATATTAAAAAAAGTTAAGTCTAACAAAGCCAGAAAATGGGACTGGAATAATATCAATGAAAAGCACGCTTAAAAAATTTTAAACTTCATCCCAACCCAAGATGCAAACCAAAACATTAAACACTATTTCACTTATTCCCCTCCCAAGATATACTGAAAGTATAAAAACCGATTAGAATAATATGCGCAAGATTGACTTAAAAAATGTCATTTGGAAAGAAGGTAAATATTATGTGGCGTGGAATTTGAACACCAGCGTTTCCAGTTTTGGCAAAACCAGAAAGGAAGCGCTGGCCAGTTTGCGAGAAGCCTTGGAATTACATTTCGAGGACACGCCGGTTTCCAAAATCTATAAAGTCGATCATCCTGATTTAGTGCCCCTGGCTTTAAATTATGCCTAAGCCGGTATTATTAAGCCTGGTGTTAAAAGTCCTTCAAGCCAAGGGCTTCTTTTTTATTCGCCAAAAAGGATCACACGCGCGTTTTCGCAAACTCGGCAATCCTACCCGCAATGTCACCGTTAAAACGAGTTACAAAGAAATTCCTTATGGAACATTCCGTTCAATTTTACTCCAATCCGGGTTGATGGAAGATGATTTTTTAAAGGGGAAAAAAAATAAGTAAAACTTTTGATCGCCCAATCCCCTTGCTCAAAACCAAAAAACAGTGTAATTTGTCAAACATGAAATACCAAAAATATCTTTTACCCCTGGTCTTTGCGCAATCCTTTGCCGGAATGATTGGCAGCCTTTATTTTAGCGATATTCAAAATTTAGTACCGTGCGATCTGTGTTGGTATCAAAGAATCGCGCTCTACCCCATCGTGCTTTTGAGCGCCATCGGCTATTTAAAAAATGAAGGAAAAATTTATCATTACGTTTTACCGTTCAGTATCGGCGGGTTGTTCGTCTCCATTTATCATAACCTGATTTATTTTAATCTCTTGCCTCAAGCGCTGGTTCCCTGCTCTTTGAGCCAACCCTGTACCACGCACTATATAACTTGGCTCGGTGTGATTGATATCCCGCAGCTCTCTTTGGCGGCTTTTGCCGTGATCACATTGTGTATGATTCTGCACTGGCGCGGCCACAAAAAATCCAAAGCTTCAAAGCCCGAACCCCTAATTTAAAATCAACAAAAGAGCCGCTATGGGCTCTTTTTGTTTATGGCTCGGGGGCTTGGAATCGTCCGGTCATCCGACCGGACGCCCCGTCGAACCTATCCCGTCGGATGACGGGGCGAACCTCATTTTTTTTACGGCTTTCCCGCACAAAGCTCGGGGGCTTGGAATCGAACCAAGATTCACGGCTTCAAAGGCCGCTGTCCTACCGTTAGACGATCCCCGAGCTTTGTGCGGGATAAACTCCGGCCGCTGCCTGCCCCGCACCCTTCGCGTAGCGAATGGTGCGGGATCCTACCGTTAGACGATCCCCGAAAAACGGGCTTATCATGTCATAAAATTTTTCATCAGTCAACTGCCCCGCGCTTGTGTTTTTTAAGCGGGAACCATAAAATGGATTAGTTAATCATTTTAAATAAATATATGGACAACCTACCAA
>JAGVIJ010000055.1 GCA_020056125.1 bacterium
GTGCCGCCAATGACAATGTCTGTGGTGGAGGTGGTGTTTCTAGCAAGATCCGTGGAAGCTGTATAGGTCCAGTTTAGATCTGCAATCCCTCCGGCCGCCTGACAATTCGTCCCGTCCTCCAAACACACTGATTGTCCGCCCACGATTACATCGGTCTGCACATAAATCGTGCTTGAGGCATAAATATTTCTCCACGCCTTATCAAACGCGCCGAGATCGTAATTGTTATTTGCAAACGGATTCACATTGCCAGTTGAAGTTACTCCTCCGGCATGGACTGTGGATGATGCGAAGATGGATCCCCAAGAATAAATTGCACTGCCCAGACTAAACGAGTTGTTGGTAAACGGATTGAAATTGGATTGCACGCCCGCATTCACCGTCAAAGTGTCGGCCGCGGCATTGCCCAAAATAATATTTCCGTTGGACGCCAGGTTGCCCGTGGTGGTGACATTGCCCGTGCGCGAAACTGTGAATACTTCCGCGCTGTTGGAGCCTTTGATTAAATAATCATACGCATCCGAGGTGCCTGAAGTGGAAATATATAACGCGGTTCGATCACTCAAGGCCGCATCAGTGTTTTGTTGCCTAAGATTGAACAGCGTGCCGCCGGATGTAACTGACGAAGAAGCGTACTGGCCTTGTAGCGTTTCAGCCACAAAGGCATAAGGAACTCCGGTTAGGCGTTTGCGCGGGGTCATTTCTGAATCACTGCCCACGGTAATGCCCAGATACAGCTCGGACTGGAACCAATCAATGCTCAACGCATTCTGTCCAGCGTCTGTATCGCCCAGCTGAACAGTAAACAGCCCATTTTCGACTGTAACGCTAACAGCGGACGGAGCCACAGTGGTTCCCGCGGCCGTCCACAACCTGTTTCCGCCGGTCGCCGCGTCATAAATTGAGAATTTAACGCTATATGACGCGTTGGAAACAGGTATATTGCTCGCATTCAGCAACTTTGCTTGGTAATTTAATTGCTTATTTACAGCAGGTGCGGCCAAGGTGGTCTTTTGGTCGCATACGCTAAAAATAACGCTAATTGTTATTACCGCGATTAATATTCTAAGAAATTGTGCCTTAAAAGTGGCACGATACATATCAAGCATGCCCTTTTGATTACACAGAATCAAAAAGCTTAATACATGAGAAACTTATTCACACGTCCTTGATGTATCGCGACAAACCACTTAGGTCGTTACACGACCGTCGCCATACCTCCGCGTATGAGTTACTTCATGTACACCATTAATAATAGCAAATTTTTTTTCTCTGCTTTTCGGCCTATTTTTGATGTATTTAAATAAATAGCTGAATATATGCCTGTTGATAAAGTGTGGACGAAAGTAAAATGGCTAATTTGACAAAAAATAACCCAAAGGGTTATCCACAAATGTATTCCAAATAATTAACTCAACGGTTGAGCAAAAGGGTTAACAGGTTGCACTAAAACCGGCTTTTTTAAAGGAATGTTCTGATCAATCAAAGATTCGTCCTTGGCCGTCAAATCTAAGTCCGGCGAAATGTATTTAGCATAGCCCGGCTTCTCCGCCATCAAATAATACACGTTCTTTCGAGCCAAAAACCCATATTTGCCGCTGTTATCAGTGACCTGCGTCTCCAAAACCTTATTAAACTTCTTATCCAAAATACGCACCACAGCCTGTGCAACCGGCTTTTTGGTCTCTTCATCAAACACAATACCCCAACCCTTAACCTTCTTTTGCACAGATAGGCGTCGGAAAATGAAGAATATGACCCCTTGAAAGGCCAATAACCCGCCCACCAACCAGGTTGGAGAGATAACAAACGTGATCAACGCTGTAACAATGGAAATAAACGCAATCTTAGATTGAACCTTGCGCAAAATCTTTTTAATTAAGATTTTACGAGGAGTTTCAACTCTTTCCACCGGATCCATGGGGATATTATGCGAAATAGTCTCGCCTTCTTGCGTGGTTAAAAGCTCGCCATGATACAAACCTAAGAAATCCACATCCGTGGCTTCTCCCTTAAGGTATTGCGTCGGAAAAAGAAATCCGGGCTTCACTACCTCCATCAAATATCCCCCGGTCTTGGCAAGAAATGAATATCTACCGGCTCGATCCGTGACTCTGGTTTGTATCAATACCTTGGTTTCAGCATGTTGCAAGCGCACAATAGCCAAATCCAACGGTTGTTTGGACAAAGAGTTATAAACCACACCCCACTTTTCACGCCGTCGCTTGCCGAGCAGCATAAGAGGCTGTGTGAATAAGAACTGCAGATATACCAATAAATTAAAGAACGGCAGAGCTGTGGCCATGTTAATCACAGCCACGGTCATAATTGCCGGGGATACTTTTGTCTCTACCGCTTGTTTGACTTCGGGCGTTTGTATAAAGGCTCGGGCATCAGTCACGCCAGCCGCAATCTTCTCTCCCACATTAACAGCCACTGCAATTGCATTTTCAGCCAATGGCAAATCCGGATTAATCACGTCCCTAAGCGGCTTGGCCGCAACTACCAATCCAATGGTTTCGCCCACCACGTTTTTAGAGATGGTTCTGTCCGGCGTGCGCTTGGCTTGATAACCATCCTTATTCACTTGAATGTAATATCGTCCATTCGGAACAATAAATACATATTCGCCATTGGTTCCGGTGAACACCGGGTTGCTTTGATTGTACGGCGCCGCGTTCCATATTACCCATCCGCCATTATCAACGTACAAACTAACGATGGCGCCGACCACCGGCTCATTGCTTTGACCCACCATCAACTCTTGCACCACGCGGCCGCCCACTTGTGAAAAAAGATTGTATTCGGATTCAGCTGAACCGCCTCCTTTAAACGTTACAGAAACCGCGACCTTGTGCTGGCCGGAAGTCGGTACGATAAAAGTACCGACAAAAGATGTGGCGTCCGGGCTGGGCGCCAAATTATAAACCGATTGGTCCACCACCAAATAAGCCGCCTCTGGTTCAGCGCCCAATCCTCCCGTGGGCACCACAACCGTTACAGCTGAACCGCCAATCGCACCCAGCTCCTTCATGTAATCCGGGATCAATTCCACGGTTCCGCCGGCTCCATAAAAAATCGGCGAAATCTTTATCACCTCTCCTTGGGGTGTGGGCGTTGGCTCCACAGGCACAGGCGAGAGCCCGGGCACTGGCGCGGGCGCAGGCGGTGGCGCCGGAGTTGGTTCGGGCGCCGGTGTCGGCTCTGGTTCTGGCTCGGGCACCGGAGGAGGCGCTACCGGGCCAACGAGCATGGCTTGAGCCAAAGCGCCGGAAGAAAAATTATCATGATAATCAAAAGTGAAAATTCCATAATAATAAGTTGTGCCATTAATCACTCCTGTGTCATTGAACGATGCGCCTTGGCCTGAAAAAATTAAATCCCCATCATCCTTGTTGCCGGGATATGTATCAGTCCGTCGCTTAATTACCACACCCGCCAAATCCGCATCCGGAGGCAAGACCCAGTTTAAATGCACCACGCCATTTTCGCCCGTGGCTTGAAAATCACTCGCGTTGGCCGGCGGAGTCATGTCCGACACGGTCACAAAAGTCAGGTCAGTCGAGGCAGTCGCGTTATTCATTGAATCGCGCGACGAAATTACAAAATGATACAGCGTGCTTTGATCCAAACCCACAATTAAGACCGAGTGTTGTAAAACCGAACCCGGCTGAATGACAAACAAACCATATTGATTGGTGGTGCCATAATCCACCCGAGAATCTGCCAGCTCATCCGTGGTCCAGGTCACGCGCGCTGATACGTCCGTGATATCCAATACTTGAATGCCGGAAATTTCCGGAGGATTGTCATAACCCAATGTGGTAAAAGTATAATCGCCCGAAGTGATGGTGTTGTACGCTTCATCGCGCGAAGTAATTTTTAAATGATAAGTAGTGCTGGAAGTCAGCCCGGGCAAAATTAATGAGTGTGCTTTCGAATAGGCCATGTCTGTCACCGTGCCGCTGGCATAACTTGTAGTGATGCCATACTCCACTTTTGAATCTGAATTTTCATCTGTATTCCAAATCACGGTCGCCGAACCCTGCGTGATATTAATCACCTGAACGCCGGAAATCGTAGGCGCGATTAAATCGCCGGGTTGCGGCACGGGCGGTGAGGGCACTTCTGCGGTTTGCGCAACCGTGGCCGACACGCTGACCTGATCATTATCCACTATAACAACAGCCATGTCCGCAAAATCACCGAAGGTGCCGCTTAAAATATTTTGCGCGGTCTGAACTGAAGCTGGATTGGTAATTTTATTAACTCCGCCTGAAGCATTGGTGCCGATACGAAGCGTGACCCAATCGTTGGCCGTAACTTCTCCGGCCGCGGCATCCGTAGGCGCCGTGAAAGTTATAGTGCTGGCGCCAATACTCACGCCCCAAACACCGGCCGCAGCCGAAGCCGCCAATGTTTCACTGGTTTCCAAACCCGTGGACGGTCCGTGCAATAAATCAATATCTCCCACGCCCACACTGCCCAAACTAAAATCACTATCAAAAGTTAAGATAATAGTATCGGTCGGCGCATCCACACCGCTCGGCGTAATAAAGCGCACCGTGTGATTGGCTGTGGCGCTGATAATTTGCCGCGAGACCGCATAGCTGACTGATGTAGCCAGTGATGCCTGAACCGCACCGGCCAGCCACAACCAACCGAACACTGTTGCCAATGTGATTAGCGCTAATTGAATCTTAATTATTTTATCAAACTTGCTCATTAACGTTTTTATTTTGCCTGTTTCATGTGCCGTCCCAAAGCTCGCATCACCACCATTCGATTATAACCTTTGATCATCAACCAAATAAGAATCAGACCGACTAAAATCAACAAACCCGAGCGCCAAGGTATGACCCAAAAAGTTAATTGCGCGGCCAACGACAAATTGGAACGGCCGTAGTTGGCTTGCAAGTCAGCCGTATAACGGCCTAAAGCAAAATTCTTCCATTCATTTTTTAAGCCGGCCAACGCCCCGGATCCCTGCGGCGCCGCAACCTTAATCCAAGCTGTCTCGAGCCGTCGCAAACCATTGGGCAATACCGTGGCTTCAGTTGGATTGAGCGGCACGTTTTCTACAACTTGACCGAAAATATTTTTTATCACGATTTGCCCTTGCGGCCTTAAATGCACGTTGCCCAAATTCTGAATGCGCAGAATAAAGCTGGCCGGCAAACTGTTGTAAAGTCTGTTTGGCGAGCTAAAATCTTTTATCTCGGCCGACTCCACGATTTTACCCGGCACGCGCACCAAAAACAGAGCTCCGGTTTTAGTCCCAACACCAACCGCGGTCGCGCCCTCACCGGCTGACGGCTGGGTGGAAAAAAACACCGCCGCATAGTGCCCGCCCGGCGCAGCATCCGTCGGCACCCGAACGCTGTAATGCACGGCCTGAACTTCGTTCGATTTTAAAGTAATGCTTTCCACTTCCGGCTTAATCCATGCGGCCAAATCCGTGAGTTGATTGTCGGTAACAAATTCCTGTTGGCCCTCTTCACCTTTAGACACGAAATTCTGTGCGGAAATAAAATACGTGGCTGCTGCCGGGCCGGTATTTTGCAACGTAATCACGCCATCTTGAGCTTGGCCGCGTTCAATTTCCAAATCAATCATCACCGGCGAAATGGCAATCGCCTGGGCAGACTGGGTCACGGCAAAAAATAATATACAAACGTTCGCAAGAAGCATGGCCGACCGAAAATATAACCGTGACATAAAATTAAAAGTTTGGAGTAACCGTGTAATAAATGATTTGCGCATAACTGCCTCCCACAGTACTGGCTGAAATGGCGACTTTATAAACTAGTGCAATGCGATCTTTGGTGGCGTATGAAGAATTGGCTTGAATATCTGTAGTCGCTGTTGAGAAGGCGAAGTCTCCGCTCGTGCTGGTGGCTGCCGTTCCGTAGACGTGCGCCCCATATTCCCCAGCCGCCGCAGTCACTATGCCATCGCTCACGCCCGTGATGGAATTCCCTCCGCTGCGCAAACCCCCATCAGCATAAACTTGAACCGTGTAACCATTGGGCGTGTTGCAAGTAACATTGGAAAAAGTTAATGCGGTTGTGCCCACGGTCGTAGACAAGGCGCCGAATTCAACACTACTGCCTTCCAAACGATAAACATAATCATTACTATCCGCCGGAGTAACGCCGATACCTGCCGGATTACCGTCCCATTGATCAACCGTAACTATCAAGCCTGCGATAGAAACTATCTTGCCCACAGCTACAACCTGCGACAGACCCTGATTTTCAACTACTGCGATAAAATTTCCTTCAGACAAAAACGTGGTGGAGGTAACGGTTACGGTTTTTCCGGCATTATCAAAGGCAGTATACCCTGTTTTCGTTGAATTTTCTTGAGTACCGATTTCAAAACTTAAAATCGTTGGTTCAGATATTCCATATCTATAACCCGCGCTCATGGCGTAGTTGGTGCTGGAACTAATGCCCGTGGCTTGATCGCCAACCGTATCACTCAAATAATAATTGGTAGAGGATGAATAATCATCACCCCCGCTATTGATTGAATCCCAGTCAATAGAATAACTGGCGCTATCCATGGCCCACGCAATATTAAAATTATAGATAGACAGGATTGCTAATAATGAA
>JAGVIJ010000048.1 GCA_020056125.1 bacterium
CATGGGCGAGCAAGTTTCAGCCGAAGACATTATTCGTAGCGCCGTGATTACGCTCAAAGGTTTGCTCCGGTTGATGCTGGGTAAACTGACTGCATCCGAAGATTCAATCTTGGATCGCGCTTTGCTCGAAACCTACGCCAAAAAAGACATTGTGCCGGGCGCGGATTTAACCGCCGTTGAACCGCCTATTTTGCAGGACTTCCAAGATATTTTGGAAGGCATGGAAGGCACCGAAGAATTGGTGGTGCGGTTAAGAAAGTATACCGAAGGCACTTTTGCCGGATTGTTGAATGCGCCGACCAATATCAAAACCAATAACCAGATGGTGACTTTTTCAGTCCGCGACTTGGAGGATGAGTTGCGTCCCATGGCCATCTACACTATCGTGAATTTTATTTGGAATGTGGTGCGTTCAGAACGCAAAAAGCGCATCCTGGTGATTGATGAGGCCTGGTGGCTCATGCAATCCGAGGATTCGGCTAAATTTATTTTTGCGCTGGTCAAACGCTGTCGCAAATATTATTTGGGCGTGACCACCATCACGCAGGATGTGAATGACTTTTTAACCTCGCCCTATGGCCAAGCCATCGTGACTAACTCGTCTTTGCAATTGCTCTTGCGGCAAAGTCCGGCGGCCGTGGATTTGGTGGCGCGCGTATTCTTGCTGACTCAATCTGAAAAATATTTGTTGCTCGAGGCGGGTTTGGGCGAGGGGATTTTCTTTGCCGGCAAAAAACACGCGGCCATTCAAATCGTGGCGTCGTACACCGAAGATCAAATCGTGACCACTGATCCAAAACAATTATTAAAACTGGAGCAATCGCGCCGCGAATATGACAGTCGGCAGAGAGAGGAACCTCAAAAATAAACTATGCCCAGTACTACAACTTCGATAAAGTTCAAGATGACCGGAGGCCGAGGATTTTTCGCAAAAAGACTCAAAGATTATTATTCACTAACTAAAATGCAACTTCGTCCACGTGGATCGAAGTTGTAGTACTGGGTATGGAACGTCGCAATCAATTATTTCTATTGATCATCGTGGCTTTGGCTATCTTGGGCTTTGGTTTGTGGATGTTGTTCCAGCCCTTCTTGTCCAAGTACGTTGAACAACCGCCGGCTTTGCCTGAACAAGTTACGCCCGGCGGCACAGTGCCCGGAACCGGCGTTAAAACCGATGTAGAAACTCCGCCCGTGATAGCGCCGGATATTAAAGAGTTGAGCGATCGCGCGGCTGTGTTTGCGGAGCGCCTGGGTTCGGGCTCGAGCCAGGATGGTTTTACGGGTTATGATGATGTGATGCTCGGAGCTACGCCCGCCTTTCGAGAAATTTTAAATGCGCAACGGCAAGAGTTGGTGCGTTTGCATCCGGCAACCGGACTTCCCTACGGCTTAATTACGCGCGTGGTGTCAGTGGATAATAAACAAGCGGTTTCGGGCGCAGGTATTATTCCGTTTATTTTGCAAGTGCAGGAGGCTGAAGATGCGGGGAATCCGGCCAAGCCATCGCGCGTGTCGTACAGCGAATGGACTTTATCTTTTGAAAAACAAAGCGACGGCAGTTATTTGGTGGCGGGTTTGAGTAAGCGGCCGTTGGAATTTTAATCCTATGTCTCTCCAGGCGGGTTTATCGGTTTGGACCAGCCGATTTTTAGACGTGGTTTTTCCGCCGAGTTGCGCGGCTTGCGGCCGAGACGGAGTTTGGTTTTGCGCTGAATGTTTAAATTTGATTGAGTCAGTTAAACGCGATCCGTGCCGAGCTTGCGGCAGTTTGAAATTGGAACATGAATGTCCGGCGGATTATTCGCGGGCAATTTTACAAGGTCTGTCTGCGATTGGTTTTTATCATGATCCGCGCCTGCGCAAATTGTTGCATGGTTTGAAATATCAATACGCCGCCTGTCTTTTGCCCACCGTGGGGGATTTGTTGCGGCGCTATAAAAATTTGCGCAGCCAGCCTTGGCCCTGGGTCGGGGAGAGCGCGCTGGCCTTGCAAGCCGTGGTTGGTTCGCCCAAGAGGATTCGTATGCGTGGCTTTGATCAGGCTGAAAAAATTCGCGATTTGGTTAAACAAGAATTATTGCCCTGGGCGCAAACCGTTTCTTTATTGTCACGCGATTCGTCGGTGGAGGCGCAGGCTGATTTAAAACCCGGACCTTTGCGTCAAGCCAACGTGCGTGGAGTTTTTTGTGTAGGGGCGCAATTTATTGCGCCCGATGTCGTGGTCTTAATTGACGATGTTTTCACTACCGGCTCCACCATGTTAGAAGCCGCGCGCGCATTAAAATCCGCCGGCGTCAAACGAGTCTATGGTTTGGTTTTGGCTATCGGAGCTTAAATTTGCCCTAACTCGTCTTTGTCGGCTATAATTAAAGATAGGTCTAATTTTTAACAAAATATATGAAAACATTTTTTTACGCTGGCGCCATAGCCTTAGCTGTTCTATTAATCTCTTCACCGGTTATGGCCAAACAAAGCGATGCCGTTCGTGCTGATTCCGCAACTTCGTCCGGGAAAGTTTTGTATTCGGAATGTCGCAAGACAGCCTCCGACCTTTTTTCAAGCGTAAAAAAGACTGCGTTGGAAACGCGCAAACAAACTTACAAGACCGCGACTGATACATGGAAAATTGCAAACACCGCTCATCAGGATGCGTTTAAGGCGGCGCGCGAAACTTATAATGCGGCCATCAAAACCAATCGCGACGCTTATAACGCGGCGTTGGTGGTGTGCAAGGCCAAGCCCGAGGGCGAGCGCAAAGATTGTAAAAAGCAAGCCGGAGATGTTTGGGGCGCCGCTAAAAAGACAGCTTTGGAGGCGCGCGATGCCGCTAAAAAGATTTCACGCGATAATTTAGCCGCGGCGCGCGAGACTTATCAGGCCGCTAAAAAGACAGCGAATGAAATTTATAATGCCGCGCTCAAGGCCGCTAAGGACAAGCTGACCGCTGATCGTGAAGTCTGCAAGGATTTGTTGAAATAAGTAGGGACGACCCTTGTGGTCGCCCAGACGAAGTTTGAGTAAAAAATCCGGCTTACTGTTCTAAGTTGGATTTTTGAATCCAGGGCGAATTGACGGCAAGGGGATTTTCAATTAAACTCACTCCGTCGTGGAGAGGTACCCAATCCGGCATGCGCCGGGCTTACGCCGGACAGGGTGGTTGAAGGCGAAGACGGGCGGATGCTCGTCGAAGACCGGCGGATGCCGGTGGGGAGATCTAAAAATCAAAGGGGTGATTTTGATTCGTTCGTGGGGCATTCGCCCCACGGCTCCTCCACTATGTATTACGTTTACATTCTAATCAGTCAGAAAGATGGGCGATTCTATGTAGGTTCTACACATGATTTAAAGAGGCGTTTTGATGAGCATACATCAGGTAAGGTAGAATCTACACGGCATCGTCGTCCGTTAAAGTTATTGGGATATGAAGCCTATTTAATTTTTAACGAAGCTCAAAGACGAGAACGATATCTCAAAACAAGCGATGCGCGAAAAGAGCTTCGGATACGGTTTAAAGACAGTTTGGCGGTAAAAACATGGAGAGGTACCCAAGCGGTTGAAGGGGGGAGATTGCTAATCTCCTAGGGGGGTTTTTAGCCCCCGCGAGGGTTCGAATCCCTCCCTCTCCGCCAATAAAAACAGTGTGGTTTATGCCGCGCTGTTTTTGTTTGTGTGACAGCGGGGAGGGATTCGAAGGGTGTGAGAGACGCGCCGGTGGTCGGTGTCGGTTTTACCATTGGGTGGATCCGATGTTATTCTTTTCAGAATCTTGTATGAAAAATAGTTATTACATTCTGCGGCACGGACA
>JAGVIJ010000041.1 GCA_020056125.1 bacterium
GATCTCGAAGACGGCTTTTTACATGGAGTGTCTTTACGGCTTCGCTCGAACCAACTTTATCAAAAATTTGTTTCGGCACTCTGCTCTGATCGCGGACATTTTTGAATCCGAAAAGTTAAACTACGCGGAGCGCGAAGGAATGGTTGATGCTTTGATACTTCAAAGTGATCTTGCTAATGTTTTTCCTCAATATAAAAAACAATCAATCGGGAAGGTGCGTAGAAAGTTATTAAAATCCATCTTGCAATAAAAAGATTCTCTCAAAGAGTTACATTAAAATCATCTGCCGCTACCTGCCCGCCTAAGCCGATGGCCGGATTTGAACCGGCGACCTTTGCTTTACGAAAGCATTGCTCTACCAGCTGAGCTACATCGGCTTGGGTGGAAAGGCGTTGGCGGGTGTTGGAGCGGGTAACGGGAATCGAACCCGTCTCTGGTGCTTGGGAAGCACCCATAATAACCACTATACGATACCCGCACAATGACCACTACCTACCTACCTGCCTGCCGGCAGGCAGGTACGATACCCGCACAATGACCACTACCTGCGCATCAATTCTCAAGCGTGCGCACTGTATGGGATTTCAGCCAAAAAATCAAGCGGTCTAAAATCTTAAATAGCGCACCACATCCTCTCGCTGTAACCGTTCACTCAAATATGCGGCCAAAGCATTGGGATCATCCGGTTTGTCTTTGGCTAATTCCGCGGCTAAACGCTGTCCCAAGATATCCAACCGCAACACCTGCTGGCGAAAATCCTCTTCGCTCCACCCGAAATTTTTTAATAAGTATGATCCGATGTCTGCGGTGGTGCTGGCCGCGGTCAAAACCACCTCAGCAAAAAACGAACGCAATTCCTCTTCGGTCACCGTAATATTTTTTTGTTCGGCTAATTCCTCAAGCGCCGCGTCTTGCAACATTTTTTCCAATAAATTCTTTTCAGTTGACACATCAAAAGCTGTATCCACCCCCTGCTCTTTTGCCGCCTCGGAATTCAAAAAAAACTTGACCGTATCCCGCTCCGCTAAAAAATCGCGGTATAAAATGGTTTTTTGGCCCAAGCGCGCGGCCGGGATGGGCAGTCTGCCGCTTATTTGTCTAATTACCGCGTGATCTGAACGCGCCACAAAAACCGCAGAACCGATTGCGGCTATACCGCCCAAGACCAGGAGTGCCGCGATCAAAACGCCCAAAATAATAAAAAATTTCTTTTTATCCCGCCATTGGCGGGATAACCCACCGAAGCCTTGGCGTAGGTGGGTATCGCCAACTGATAACGCGCTGTTTGGTTGTTCCATAGACATAAATTTATGATTGATTTATTTCACCATGAAAAAAATATTCCCACCAGAGTTGCGGATTGGATTTGGTGACCTGCGGCGCAATCTCGGGCGTAACCGACACGCTCCGCACCGGATCATTCCAAGTGGGCGTGGCAGAAAATCCTTCTAAAACTATGACGCGCTCATCCGGCTTTTTTTGCCCCAAACGCGTCCGCGCCTCGTACTCAATGCGTTCGTTGGATACCAATTCTGCGGCTAAAGATTCGAGCTGCATTTTGCGCCCTTCTAAAGTTTGAGCCTCGGCCTCCAAAGCCGCGACTTCGCGATCAGCGGTCCAGCCGCGAAAAGTTTCGCGCGCCGTGGAAATTCCCAACACCAAAACTACAGCCAAATTAGCCAGTAAAAAAATGGGCCAACGCGCCATTTTCCGCCAACCGGGCGCTGTATCTTTTGCATTTTTTACCATCATGCGCTTTTCAGGATATCACACGAACCCGACCTTTTAAACCTCGGGTTCCAAGTTGGTTAAACGCGTTTCGCCGCCCAAATCTTTTTGTTGCACCATGGGCAAAACCACAGGCGCTTCAACTTTAGGTTCATTCCCCTGCTCTAACTTTTGATACAGTTGTTCTAATTCTTCAACCGAAAGCTGTTTGAATCGTTCCATGACTTTTTCTTTGCGCTCATCCGACTGAACATCCGATTTATTCGGCGCAGACACTTGGCACAAATCGTTCACTAAAGTTATTACGCGCTCCGGATGCGATACGCGCTCCAATTCAATTTGCGCTCGCTCTTGGCCGTAACGGATGCAAATGGTTCCGGTTTTAAAACACGCATCCACCAATCCTTGGCGTTGCCAAGTGACTTCAGCCACATAGGTTAAAGGCGTCTCCACCACGAAGCGCGAAAACACGCCGCGCTGATCAACTCCGACTAAACGCAGGCTGGTGATAATTAACACATTGGAATTCCACAATAAAAATGTGCGGATGGCCAAAATAATGCCCGAGATGACTGCGACCAAAAAAATCACCATGCCCGCAATGCCCCAACGGAATAAAGGAAAAATAAAAAAGAACGGCACTACGATTAACAAAGTGGCCGCGGCTAATGATGGAGTTAAAGTCAACGGATGCCGCCGCACCAGCGCCCTAACTTCCTCAATGTCTTTAATTTGAAGCACATCTTCAAGATGGAACATAATCTCAAACCAAGATTTATTGTCTTATTATAAACCTACCGAGGCGCGAACTAAAGCCTAAGCTCGAACTTCGTCAATAGCTCGCCGAGCCGCGGCTCTTTCATCCCAAGGAATTTTTTTGCCGCCGGCCACGCAAATCGCCCGCTCACTGCCCTTGCCGGTCAAGAGAACCAAGTCTCCGGTTTGAGCCAGCTGCATGGCCTTCAAAATGGCCTGGTAACGATCGTTTATCATCCAGAGCGACTTGCCATCCACTTTGCCGGCTCTACGCGCTCCAGCCGCCACCTGCTCCATAATTACCTGCGGATCATCATCATACGGATCTTCGTTGGTCACAATCACCACGTCCGCAGTTTGTCCGGCCATGCGACCCAAGATGGGACGACGCGCCACATCGCGCCCGCCGCCGCAAGAACCTAAAACATGAATCAAGCGCTTGTGCGGAATGGTTTGCAAAGCTTGATATAAACATTCCAAAGATTTGGGCTCCGGCGCATAATCCAC
>JAGVIJ010000103.1 GCA_020056125.1 bacterium
CTTGTACTTTTTTGATGAATCGTCTCCCAATTCGCGTCCACGAACGAGGAGCGGCTTGGGAAAATCTTCGCGCGTAATCACCAGATACAAAAAACTTTTATTATCTTTGTCCTTGATGTTATACGGCGGAAAATAATATTTGATTAAATTCGCTTCCAAAATCAGCGCCTCAATGGCCGTGGGCTTTTCAATATAATCAATCTCGCGGATCTCGCTGACCATCTTTTCAATTCGAGTTTCTTGAGGACGATTGAAATACGAAGATACGCGACGCTTGAGCGACGCGGCTTTGCCCACATAAATCACTTTACCCTGCGCATCCTTCATCAAATATACGCCGGGTTTATCCGGTAATTGGCGGTTTTTGATTTTAATTTTCTTGGGGATCATGCTTATCAGTAATAATACACCGAAACTCCAGCCTTTACTGCTAACAGTTTATAGCATAAAATGCAAACAGACTTTCATTACGTCCGTCCTATGCCCAATCCCGCTGATACATCTCCTCAAGCGCAAAAAATCCACGCTATTTATAAGCGCGCGCGAGTTAAAATTCAACAATTAAAAAAAGAAAGATGGCACATAGTTGCAGATTGGCAAAAAAAATCCGATGAGACTCGCGTGCAAGAGATAAAAAAACGCCTCAACCCATGAACCAAGACACTCAACAATTTGACCGGCCAGCCATACTCCCGCCTCCGCCTGAAGAGTTTGGAGCTGAAACCGCGCTAAGTCCAGAAGCCGCAGCGCTAAACAAGCTGAAAGAAGTTTCTGATGCGGAGCTCGATGCACTAATAGACAGTGCCGTCAAAACCATGGAGAGCGCGCCGCCTGCAGAGGTTGATTCTTCATTGGAGGAAAATGCCAAACAAATGCGCGCGGTTTTAGACGACGCGCAACACCAAGCTGAAATGGTTATGTCGAGTACGCCGGACGAGCTGATGGCTACCACTGGTGAATCTCTGATAAAAACCGGGAAACAAATGGTCGAGGGGGCAAAAGTCCCCGAAGAATCCTTGCAAGAATTTCAAGAAAAAGAGGCGCCTCGATTAATCGAACAATCAAACCAACTAAGCGAAGCTCTGGGGAGAGCTATCCTCGCAGCTCATCCGGAAAGATTAAAAATTGAACAAGAACGCTCGGCCACTGAAGAGGGTCTCCGCGGAGCGATTGTGGCAATCGGTGAAATCGGAGGCTTTGCTAAAAATTCGCCCCTGCGAACCAGGCTGGAAAACGGTCAAATGGCAGTATACAAACCTCGATCAAGAGAGACGGCTATCCGCAAAGGCATCGAGGTTGGTTCTTATGCCGCGCGTGAATGGCTGGCTTTTCAAATCGACAAAGCTCTGCAGTTAGACATTGTGCCGGCGACCGTACTACGCAACGGGACAGAAGGCCTCGGAGCTGTACAAGAGTGGAAAAATGATACAGCTACGGCCGCTGCAGCAGTTGAGGGGTGGCAAGGAGCAGCAAATGTAAAACAATTAGAGCGCGTAGGTTTTTTTGACTCGATCGTAACCAATACAGATCGGCACCTGGGCAATTTTCTAATCGCCAAAGGCGGCAAGGTACACGCTATCGACCATGGACTTATCCTCTCAAAACAACCTGAGCGGCACCCGGATGATTTAAATTCAGCTCCGGCCTATGCTCTCGAGGATAAAATCATCGCCCCCGAACTACTGGGGCTGATAACTGATTTTAAACAATCCCCCGAAATTCAAACCGCTCTTAAGGCCGCTTTTGAATTAGCTTTGGGCCAAGATAGCGCCGCGGCTTGGGAAAATTTTATGAAAAATATGGAATACGTCCTGATCAGTAAAAAATTGCTCCCGCTGGGGCAAAATTGGCACAACATGTATCAACAAATTGAAGAAGCTCAACGACAAGCCGAAGAAGCCCGATAAAATTATATGAATAATCCAGAACCAAAAATCAAATGGGTGGACATCGTCTCCTTCAACGCTGAAAAAGATGCGGCTAAAGTTGTGGCGCGCTGTATTCTTGAGGCGGGTGAGATTCGTTTTGAAGGCGAAGATTTTATAATTGATAATATTAAAACCGGTGTTCCGAGTGTTTCGGATGCGAAATTGATTACTCCGCAAGACGGCGAAAAATTTCTAAAAGCGCTTAGCGATCAATATCGCTCGGCTTATCTTTTTGCTACCGATGTGCAATCGGGCGATGCGGTAAAAGATTTTAAAATTCCGCCCATGAAAAAGGTGGAATAAAATAATATGCAACCAAAATCACCTGAAAGCCCGCCCACTCCGGAAGGAGAGCCGCTCGCGAACATGAATAATTTTCATTTATATCTACCGGAGGGGAGCCACAGACAATATCAAAACGCTCGGGGAGCCAAGATGCGCACGCAGGTCATGGAGGCCATGGACCAATTGTTAGCAACGGAATTTTCGCATCTTGATACGGCAAAAATCAGCCAAACCATAAAAGACACGGGGCAGGCAGTAGCCGACATCGTTAATAGTGGGCGTTTTCAATCTAAGGAATTAGAACTGGCCACAGAACCTCATTTCGTTGCCAGCGACCAGGCGCGCGAACAACTTCGTCCCCTATTTAATAAATTGGTGGAGATGGGCTTTGATCCAAAAGTATTGGCGAGTTAAATTTTTGCAAATGTTCTAATCGGTTGATTTAAAAAGAAAAAATAGCCACATGAAAAATAAACTCTTAATTACAGGAATCGCTGTAGCCGTTCTGCTGTTCATGGCAGGATTTTTAGCCCTGCCAAAAATCGTTGATTTGGTGAAACAAACATCGCCCTCCAACCAGTCGCACTGCGTGGTAGCGCCGGGAGAATGGGAGCCGGCTCGCGGAGAATGCCCGGGGACGACTGTCGAGATGCGAACGAAATGTAATAATTTCTGCGAAAAACATCCGGAGTGTTGCGGTGAAAGAAATGAAAATGCCGGCGGAGCATTTAGCGGACGAGAAGAAATCCTGCCCCCGCCAACCAATAAAGTCGTATCAAAGCTCAAAAGAAATTATCCGGCCACCATCAAGGCGCTAAATGAAGGCCCAAATATTTATGTCCGCGAAGGGAAAACTGAAATTTTAAGCGATGAAGCGCTGCAAGGGATCAAATCCATCGGATTTAATACCGTCCAAGTGTTACTGATCGGAAAAAAAGAAAATGGAAAATTGGTTTTTAACGATGTAAATAATGCGGTGTTGCTGAATGATATCGTGGCCGTAAAAAGCAACGGTTTGGCTGTCTGGGTGGCGCTGGATTTCGCCGGCCCGCCGGATGCCAAAACCGCTCTGGGAGAATATGATGAGCTCAAATCTTCTTTTTTGGATTTTACCAAAATTTCCGCCGAGTTGATGGAAAAATATAAAGTTGAATATCTCACGGTCAATAATGAACTCGATCGACCATTTAAAGAACAAAAACAATGGAGCGCAGAAGAAATCAATAATCATTTAGCTGATTTGATGCCGACCGCCAACGCGGTTGCTCGCAGAGAATTTAATGGAAAACTAATCAATAAAATTACCCAAACTCAAAATCATGCGAAAAAAGTTCTCGATGCGTCCTTCCAAAATGTGGATATCGCCGGCGTAGATGTCGGCCCGCCCATGAATCAAAAAATGAGCCTAAGCATGTATCAAGCAAAATTTAACGAATATCAATATTATGCTTCGCTGGCCGAAAAAGCCGGAGTGTCATGGATGAATGCTGAATACTGGCAAGGAGATTTTGATTCGGATTACGATAATTTTGTCAAAAATCATGAATTAACATACGCCCAAATCTCTTTTGATGCATATCTGCAGACTGTGCCAAAAGGGGTCGGTTATGTGTGGAATGACATAAGGACATTATCTCTTCCGCAAGGCGAGGCAACTAAGCAGGCCTTGAAAATTTTTTTTGATCGCATCTAAAAATTCTTGAGTTAACCAACCAAAAAATCTCTAAAAAAATAATTACTAATTTCAAATATGCAACTAAAAAACAAAGTCGCGATCGTGACCGGCGCCGGACAAGGCATCGGATTGGGCATTGCCTTGGCGCTAGCTAAAGCCGATTGCCATGTGGTGGTGAGCGATATGAATCAGACGAGCTGTGATAGAGCGGCCGCGAAAATAAAAAAACTCGGAGTGAAAACCCTGGCCGTGGCTTGCGATGTATCGAAAAAGACCGAAGTCGACAATCTAATTTCTGAAACCGTAAAAAAATTCGGTAAGTTGGATATCTTAGTCAACAACGCGGGGATATTTCCCTTTGTCTCTTTTCTGAACATGACCGAGGCTGATTGGGATAAAGTGCAGGAAGTGAATTTGAAAGGCGTGTTTTTGTGCGCGCAAGCCGCGGTTAAAAAAATGAAAGCCCACGGTAAAATTGTGAATATCTCATCTGTCGCTTCGCTAATCGGATTTGAAGGGCTGGTACATTATTGCGCGTCCAAAGGCGGGGTGAACGGCTTTACCCGAGCGTTGGCGCTGGAACTCGCTACAAAAAAAATCAATGTGAACGCAGTGGCGCCGGGCGCCATCGAAACTCCGGGATTAACCACTGCTATGACTAAAGAGATGAAGCAGGGCACCGTCGCCGCTATTCCATGGAAGCGCATGGGAACTCCGGATGATATTGCGCAAGCCGTGGTCTTTTTAGCTTCTGACCAAGCCGATTACATTACCGGACAAGTTTTGGTGGTGGATGGCGGTTGGACTTTGCGTTAAAAATTTTCTCGCAAAAAAATAAACCCCCGGGTAGATGAGTTCCACGGGGGTCTTGGAGACGAAGAGCGGTGAAGCCGCTCAGGGATGACGATTGCGAGGACCGGAGTTCAGGAAGACCGTATTGGCCACGGCTCGGAGCGTCACCTGGATGAGTTCGTCCTTGACCTTGCAAGCCATCTCACGCAAGGCCGCGACGACCGCGAGGTCAGAAGACTTGATGAGTAGCGCGAGTTGAGTGTGCATCTCTCCACAGCACTCATTGTGCATGCCCGCATGCGGGAGCTTCTCGATGGCAACGTACAGCGCCTTGATGGCCTGACTGGACAGAGGATCCATTTGTCACACCTCCCTGCCGCGTTTTGAACGAGGCTGTTTTATTTTGATGACATGTGATTATAAACATTGATGAGGCGCCGTGTCAAAAAAATCGCGACCAGCTCAACGAGTTTATCCAAAGTTTTCATCACATCTTGATGTTCTGTTTTCGTAACCATATTCTCCTCAATCCGCGCCAGTCGTTCATCTTGTTCTACCACTTTCGCGGCAATGAAATCGATCTGCTGTCCGTGAGATTGAATGGCTTGTGACATTTCATCTGGCATACGCGTATATCGTACATTATTAGCAAGAAGAAAAACAGAGGGAATTTATAGATCTTCAGTTGTCCCCAATTTGGGTACAACTAAAATTATTGACTTCAGAAGGCAAGAAACATGAAACCGATTGCGCTAACACCGAGGGCATCCTGCGTATATTTAAAAACTAAACGCCAATTTTTCGATTGGTCATTTTTTTGCCGATCGGCAAAAAATAGGACAATGATGCAAAGTGTATTTTTAACCGTGACGTTTTTCGATTTATAAGATACCCGTATTCTGAATTTTATCTTTGACTCTAAACCCAGAAAAATGTACCGATAGGACTATTCCTATGGGTTTTAGAAAATAATAAAAATGGCTGATAAAATTTTTGCTCATAGATTTAAGACGATCTCCTGTGGCGCCGCACAGAGTCCGGTTTCTGTTGTGCATTTTTGCGGGAAAGATTAAGCTATAGCTACTTCTCACTTCCGCTCATACGCCGTACGCCACGGCTGCCGATCCGCGATATATTTTTCTTCTTATGAATCTAAACCCTACAAAAATAGAAACCGAGCGGCTCCTCCTCGTTCCAATCGAGATGAGTTATAAAGAAGCTATTTTTCGTGAGTTCCAAGAGCCGGTCACTGAATTCATGTATCCAAAACCACCAGAAAAAATGGAGGAAACAGAAGAATTCATTAAAAAATCATTGAAAGGATTGGGGGATGGGAGTGATCTACAATTAGTGGTTTTAGATAAGGCGACCAATGTATTTTTAGGTTGCGCCGGTTTACATGATTTAGACAATGACAATCCCGAAATGGGCATTTGGATTAAAAAATCAGCCCACGGAAATAAGTATGGCCGTGAAGCAATGACGGCCATCAAAAAATGGGCAGACAAAAATATTAGATATAAGTATATTCGTTATCCGGTCGCAGTCCAAAATATTGCTAGCAGAAAAATACCGGAGTCGCTCGGAGGCAAAGTCGAAAAAGAATATGATAAAAAGATGCTAACCGGTCGCACCTATCATATGGTTGAATACTGGATAATCAATGACAATGAAAGATAAATCGCCTTTTCGTAATATATTTACAAAACCTTCCTTAAATACTCCCCTGTCGCGCTTTTTTTATTATCCGCAATTTGTTCAGGCGTGCCCTCGGCCACCACATAACCGCCGCGCTCCCCTCCCTCGGGTCCCAAATCAATAATCCAATCCGCGTTTTTGATCACATCTAAATTATGTTCGATGACAACCACGGTATTCCCGCGCTGAACCAAGCGATGCAAAACCTCAAGCAACCGGCGCACATCCTCAAAATGCAAACCCGTGGTCGGCTCATCCAAAAGATAAAACGCGCGGCCTGTGTCGCGCCGCGCTAATTCAGTGGCCAACTTCACGCGTTGCGCTTCGCCGCCGGATAAAGTCGTGGCTGATTGGCCGAGCTCAATATAACCCAAGCCCACCTCTTCCAAAACTTTCAAGCGATCATGAATCAAAGGAATGTCGCGGAAAAATTTGTTGGCCTCTTCCACAGTCATGGCTAGCACATCCGCGATATTCTTGCCCCTGTATTTCACTTCCAAAGTTTCGCGGTCGAATCGTTTGCCTTTGCACACATCGCACTCCACATAGACCGTGGGAAGAAAATGCATCTCAATGGACAATTGCCCGTGACCTTCGCAGCGCTCGCATCTGCCGCCCGGCACGTTGAATGAAAACCGTCCGACTTTATAACCGCGTTTGCGCGCATCCGGCGTCATAGTGAAGAGGTCGCGCACCTGCGTCCACACGCCCGTGTAAGTGGCCGGATTGGAGCGCGGCGTGCGGCCGATAGCTGACTGATCAACATCCACCACTTTGTCCAGCCAATCAATGCCATCAATCCTCTCATGTTTGCCGGGCGCGGCCATGGAGCCGTTCAACTTTTTAGCCATGGCGCGATACAAAACATCAATCATCAAAGTTGATTTGCCCGAACCTGAAACGCCGGTCACGCAGACCAAACGCTTGAGCGGAATTTTTACCGTGAGATTTTTCAAATTATTTTCCGCGGCTTTTTTGACCGTGATGAATTCGCGCGCCGGACCGCGGCGTTTTTTAGGATACGGCACCACTTTTTCCCCGCGCAAATAAGCGCAAGTCAAACTCTCTTTGTTCTGCAAAATTTGCGGCATGTCTCCGGCCGCCACAATATGACCGCCGTGTTTGCCAGCGCCCGGCCCGATGTCCACCAAATAATCCGCGGCCGCGATGGTGTTTTCATCATGTTCCACCACAATGATGGTATTGCCCAGGTCGCGCAATTTCTCCAAAGTTTCCACCAAGCGCGCATTGTCGCGCTGATGCAGACCGATGGTGGGTTCGTCGAGAACATACAGCGCGCCCACTAAACGCGAACCGATTTGCGAAGCCAAACGAATGCGTTGCGCTTCACCGCCCGAGAGCGAACCGGCCATGCGATTCAAAGTTAAATAATGCAAACCAACATCCAGCATGAATTGCAAACGCGCCAAAATTTCGCGCAGAATTGGTTCAGCGATCTTGGCTTCATTCTCTTTTAAATCCAACATCAAAATAAATTCCAAGGCCTGATCAATGGGCATGGCCGTCACATCCACAATGCTTTTTTGGTTGATGAGAACGTGCAAAGCCTCGGTGCGCAAACGCGCGCCATGACAAGCCGCACAAACAACTTCGGAAAATAATTCAGCTGTGCCCAAGCCGTTGCAGGATTGGCAAGCGCCATAAGGTGAGTTGAAAGAGAAGAGCCGCGGCTCAATTTCTGGAAACGCAAATCCATGTTCCGGACACGAAAAGCGGCTGGACATTAAATGTTCCGAACCATCATCTAGCACGGCGATGACCGTATCTTCAGCCCGATCCAACGCAGTTTCAATGGCTTCAGCCAAACGCGATTGCAATTGTTTGTTGCCTTCAACCGGCCAAGCCAATGGCACGCGATCCACTACCAGTTCAATAGTGTGGCGCTTGTAGCGGCTCAAGGGCACGCGGTCGCGCAAAGATTGCCAGCGGCCATTCAAACGAATTTCCATAAAACCCGCTTCATATAAATCTTGAAGCAGTTGATGATATTCGCCGCGCCGACCGCGCACCACCGGAGCGAGAATCGCGATCTCATTTCGCGTCGTAGGGGCGTGATTTATCACGCCCTTTTTCAAAACGGGCGCAATAAATTGCGCCCCTACAGGCGCCGAATGAATTTCTATGGTGCGTTTTTGAACCGCGTCCACCATTTGGTCCACGGTCATGCGGCGGATGGGTTTGCCATCAATCGGGCAATGCGGGTGGCCCACGCGCGCAAACAGCACGCGCAAATAATCATAAATCTCCGTGATGGTGGCCACCGTAGAACGCGGATTAGCGCTATGCGCTTTTTGGTCGATGGAAATGGCCGGCGAAAGACCTTCGATTTCATCCACATCCGGCTTATCCATCTGCCCGAGGAATTGGCGCGCGTAAGCCGAAAGCGACTCAACATAGCGGCGCTGGCCCTCGGCAAAAATCGTATCAAATGCCAAAGAGGATTTGCCCGAGCCGGACAAACCCGTGAACACCACCAATTTATTGCGCGGCAACTCCAAGCTGATGTTTTTCAGGTTGTGCTCGCGCGCGCCTTTGATAATGATTTTATCTTGCATAATCAAAATTTCCCGACAAACTCGCCTTTACAAGAACGGCGAGCGCGGGTGTTTGTGGAATGACGATAGCGCGACTTTTAAATTTTGTCGAGATAAAAAAATGAGGCGCTCGATTGAGACGCCTCTAGGGAGGACGGGAAGGAACTTGCTCACATGGAGTGAGCGCGCGCGATCTGCTTGGTGGCGAGTTCCCTCAGCCACACAGGATCTCCCCACTCGCCAGGGATCTCCTGCTTGAGGCGCGGATCCACCGGGAAGCGTTCCCGCAAGTACTCCTTGTAGGTGACGCCCTGCGAGGCCAGGACGAGCACCTCGCTCCAGTAGTGCGCCAACTCATCCTTGTACGCCCTGCGATCATAGGCGCGCGAACCCGCATCGCCGATCACGCAGTTCAAGATCGCGTAGCTCGGATCATCGCTCTGCGACTTGAGGAACTCGGGCGCGAGCAAGGCCGGCCAGCGCAGGAGGTCTGTTCCGAGTTGGACGATCCGCAGTGCCGGGTGTTCGTCGCCCTCGTTCTTGACTCCGAAGATCCCCTCGAAGTAGATCACCCGAGCGCCCAGGTAGTGATCCGGAAATGCCTTACGGCAACGGGCATCAGCCAAGGCTATGAGCTGTTCGGCGCGCGCGCTCCCGATGGTGAAGAACGTGATGCGTCGGACGGGCTTGCCCTTTTTCTGGCTCTTGTGGATGAGCCTGAGCAATACGTGCTCCAAGCTCACGCCAGTGGCCACCACGTCGGCGATGAACCAGTCGGCATCCGAGACCAAGATCGGCTTCTGGTAGTTGGCCTCGGTGATGTGCCACCCATCCTTGCCGCCGTAAGCGCGCTGCGAAGAGAAGAATCCTCCGGAGTGTCGCTCCCAACCAAAGGCATCAGCGAGCGCTCCGAGCACGCCGAAGTTGAGTGCTCCGCGCAGGACGTGCTGAACCACGGCGTTGCGCTCTTCACCGAGATCCCTCTTCGCCAGCTTGAGCGCAGACAGCGTTTTGGCTGTGGCCCGACGCAGGTTGCTGGTGTAGGTGGTGCCGACGGTGAAGGGGTTGTTGCAGATGTCGCGCGTTTCCGGCGTGGTCGCGATGAATCGCTCCACCCCGCGAAACGGCGGAAGTTGATACAGATGACATTCATCGAGTTCGATTAGAGACTGCATCATGGAACACCTCCTTGGTGTGGTTTGAATTGTGAAAGAAAACGTGTTGCGGCATACTCTATACGTTTCGTCCATTGTCCGCAAGTAATATGAAGAAGCCTATCCTTTCTCATCCATCCTGTCCTGATGATCGAAACGAACTAGATTTTCTTTTTTAATCCGCGGCCAGCCTTTAATTTGCGCTTCGCGTTTTCGAGCTTCAGTCTCGGTTGAATACATCTCTGTCCTAACGAGAACCACAGGACGACGCGAACGAGTATATTTTGCCCCATCCCCGGAATTATGTTTTTTGATTCTTTGTTGAACGTCAAAAGTCATCCCGGTGTAGAGTGAATCATCACAACATCGGACAATGTAGACGTACCATTTTTTCATAGTTCGACAAGCTCCATCTAAAAAAGGATTTCAATTCCCATTTCATTGATATTGGTTCATCTTTGAAAGTCGCGCGGAGCCGGAGTTGAAGAGTGTATCAAACTCCGCGCCATCTAGAGAAACCTGCACGTGCTCAACGCGAGCGAGGCCAGCATCCTGCAGGCTCCGAAGGAGGATAGCATCCGTGGGATGTAGCGTATCTTGAACAGCGAAAACAATTTCTTTTAACGGAGGTTTCATTTTGTTGATCGGACCCAGCAAATAGAGTTCGTATTCGACCAACGGCAGTCTCTCTCCTGTCGCAATCGCACGAAACCAAACAGGTGACGACTTAATACACACTTCAAGCGCACAAACCTTATAGCCAAGTACGGCAAGTTCATATCCATCCTGCGTCTCCCGTGCAATATTAAGTGCCCCAGTCAGACTTCGCACGTTCCCTTTTCTGCCGTGGTTGTATCGTGAAACAAATGTTTCATCCATCACATGCGTCTGTTGCTGCAACATGTACTTAAAATATTCGTCTTCGTCCAGCTGCCATATTTCGGGTTCTTTTGAAATAAGGCTACACCCCGTCTGTACAAAGTCGGCAATACGATCACGCTCTTCACGGGTAAAAGGTCTCGGAACCGAGCCTTCCACGGATGCGCCCCCAACAATCCTGATAGACCACGACCACTCTTGACTCACAAATGAAACATTTACAATGCCTGTGGCAGGTCGTGAAAAAAACCATCCAAGCGGTCTATTTGGAGAGCGTTCTTTATCATCAGGTGTCACAATAAAATGAACCTCCGGATACATCTGGTTCCTATCATACAAATATGAAGAAAATGCCGACGGCATCTGCTGGATCGCTTCAATTGAATACGGATAGCGAAGTTCAAATTCAATCATATAGTTTTGTTGCGCTCATGATATTTTTATCATATCCAATAAATTGAGAATTGCTACGCAGCTAACAAGCGGGGGAGGTATGGCGCTCCCCGCAGTATTACGGGGAAACCTGTATTTATAAAAGCTTTTGGCAGGGGCGGTAGGAATCGCCCCGCCCTGCTAGCAGAGCGGGGTTGGAGACATGGTTCCTAGTTTTATAAAAAGCTTTTGGCAGGGGC
>JAGVIJ010000050.1 GCA_020056125.1 bacterium
ATGATCCATCCACTGGCTCATGCCGCTCTCCATAACGATGGGCAAAGTATCTCCGCCGCCCACCGCGCCAAAAGCCGATCCGCGGCTGCGCGCCGCAATAATTTGCATTAAAACCTTTGAGCCATGAGAAAAAATCGGCATCTCGGTTACGCCCACGGGACCGTTCCACACCACGGTCTTGGCGCCGCGAATAATCTTGGACCACTGAATCATGGTTTCCGTGCCGATATCGCCGATCATATCCAACTTTCCAACTTCTTGAACCGGCACCACGCGCACCTTGGCTTGCGGCGCAATTTTTTTAGCCACCACCACGTCAATGGGCAAAACTAATTTTTTATTTTTAACTAATTTTTTTGCCTGATCCAACGCTTCTTTTTCCACCCAAGACTTACCGATGGGCAACCCCTTGGCTAAAAAGAAAACATGCGCCATGGCGCCGCCGATCAATACCTTATCCGCCTTTTCCATGAGAATTTTCAGCGTCTCTATTTTGCCGGATAACTTTGCGCCGCCGATGATGGCCACAAACGGTTTAGCCGGATGATGCAAAAGACGAGATAGCGCGTGCACCTCGGCACACAAAGCCGGGCCCGCATAAGCCGGAATATATTCAGTCACACCCACGACCGAGGCGTGCGCGCGATGGCTGGAGGCAAACGCTTCGTTGATAAATAAATCTCCCAACGAAGCCAAGGCTCTGCCGAGCCGCGGATCATTCTCTTCTTCCCCCTTAAAAAATCTGACGTTTTCCAATAAACCAACTTGGCCGGGCCTTAAACTATGAATAAATTTTTTAGCTTGCGCCAAACCCGCCGGTTGATCCACGCGGTATTTAATAAATTTTAAATCCAAACCCAATTGAGCTTTGACTTTGGGAATAAGATGGCGCGTGGAAAATTCATCCTCCTGATTTTTTGGCCGACCCAAATGCGTCATCACCACCACCACAGCTTTGCGCGCGCGCAAATCCGCAATGGTCGGACCAACCATTTTGAATTTCAATGAATCAACATCCGCCATCTCCCCTTTCAGCGGCACATTCCAATCCACGCGCATCAACACGCGTTGGCCTTTTAAAACTTGGCCGGTTGGTAACTGTTTTAATTTCATGACCTATATTGTATCACTGTTCCTTGTCTCTTGCTCCCTGTCTCACAAATTAAATCCCCACCTCAATCACTGTAATCTCCGGCGGGCAGAATAAACGCGCCCCAAAATCCGATTCCCCACAGCCGGCTGAAATAATCATTGGTATGCCGCGAATCATTTTGCGCCCTCGATCAACCTTGCGTCCCAATTTAGCCGGGATCGGCATCAGCGCACCGATCAGCGGTAGACGCACCTGCCCGCCATGCGTATTGCCGGCCAAAATCAAATCCGTATCATTCTCTTCAAAATCCAACACAGCATCCGGTTCATGCGCCAAAGTCAGATGCGGCATTTGATGGCTGGCGCGCAGCGGCGGTATTGATGGCCGACCGTGCCAATGATCATCCAAAGCCGATAATTGAAGTTCGCGGCCATCTTTGCGCAAAGTGGTATGTGCGTTGGTTAAATCAACCAATCCCCAGGCGCGCAAAGTTTCGCGCACTGCACCCGGGTCATCCAAAAAATCATGGTTGCCCAAAACAAAATATCTTCCCAAGCGCGCGGTCACGCCGGACATGGCTTTTAAATCATGAATCCGTGTTGCGTCTCCGTTGACATAATCTCCGCCCAACAACAAAACATCCGGATCTAAGGCTTGTGCCTCGATAGCCAATCTTTCATACCAGGCTGGCGCGCGCGAAACTCCGGCATGAAAATCCGACATCAACACTACGCGAATCCAGGCTTTGGGTTCTGCCACTAATTTTTCTCTAAAGCGTTTGACTGACAGGCGCCGCGGCCCCACAAAAATTCCGTAAATAATTAAACAAAAACCAAGCGCAAATAACCAACCCAAAATAGATAGACGACCGTCGGCGCGCCAATCAAAATACACCACGGCCAGGGCGCTAAGACCCAATAAAAAAGCTACGAGCTTTAACCCAAATCCAAAATTCAGTCTTGTTTCAAGCCGCATAAATTCACGTTGCGCGAAATGCTCCGGTTAAGATTTCAAAGTCTTACCGACTAAAAGCGCCATTTCCACCAAACGGCACGAATACCCCCATTCATTATCATACCAAGCCAAAACTTTTACCAAATCTCCATCCACCACATTGGTAAACGGCAGATCCACGATGGCTGAAGCTGGATTGCCCACAAAATCTCCGGACACCAAATCCTCTTCGGTCACCTCTACGATGCCTTTAAATCGCGCGCTCTTGGCCGCGGCTTTAAACACTTTATTTATTTCTTGCACCGTGGTTTTGCGTTTCAATAAAAAAGTGAAATCCGCCAGCGACACGCAGGCCGTGGGTACGCGCACGGAAATTCCATCGAATAAACTTTTCAGCGCCGGGATGGTTTCTGTAGTGGCTAAGGCTGCGCCCGTAGTGGTCGGCACGATATTGGTGGCCGCGGCGCGCGCCCGGCGTAAATCTTTGTGCGGACCGTCCTGCAAATTTTGATCAGCCGTATAAGAGTGCACCGTGGTCATCATGGCTTTTTTAATGCCAAAATGTTCTTGCATGATGGCGGCCACCGGCGCAATACAATTGGTGGTGCAGCTCGCGTTATTGATTACTTCGTGTTTAGCGCCCGCGCCTTTTTCGTTCACACCAAACACATGCGTGGGCACGCCCCCGCCTTTAGCCGGCGCTGAAATAATCACACGCCGCGCTCCGGCCTTGAGATGACCCGAGGCGCCCTCCAAATTGGTAAACCGACCGGTGCACTCCAGCACAATATCAACTTTATATTCTCCCCAAGGCAATTGCTCGGTTTCTTTTACGGCAAACACCGGAATTTTTTTGCCTTCCACGATTAAATTTTTATCATCGTGCGAAACTTTTTTATCCCAGGCGCGATAAGTGGAATCATGTTTTAAAAGATGCGCCAGAGTTTTGGCGTCGGTTAAATCATTCACTGCCACCACCTCAAAACCCGGCTTTCCAAAACCGGCTTTAAAAGTCATGCGGCCGATGCGGCCAAACCCGTTAATGGCAATGCGTGGCATAAAAAATTTTATTAATTATCTTTCTTAGTACGATGTTTAACTTCAAAGGCCACAGCCATCATGGCGAACAACAACACCGCGCCCCACCACATTCCGGCGCTACCCCAACCTTTTTTAGCCGGTGCGGATGTTTGTTCAGTCGCTTGGCCAGAGTCAGAATCGGCAAAAGATCCGGGCGCAGTTGAAACCACCAGATATTCCGTATCCGTGGTATTGCCTGTGGTCTCATCCCCGGCCGCGACGCCGTCCACGGAATCATCACCAAATCCATTGGCCGCTGAGTTCGCCGAACGATTGGCAATAGCCACTGTCGCTCCCGGCGGGGAAACTACTGAATCCTGATCTGCGTCAGAAGCTTCATCCGTTGCCGGACTTGGCGGCGCTGACGAACGAGCCAGCGGCGCCAATGGCTCTGCCGGCGTTGTTCCTCCAGAGGCCGGAGGCGCCGGTGGCGGATCAGGCCGCGACTTATTGGGATCTAACGGAAAAGCATCATTTTTATCGCTCACCCCATCGCCATCAGTATCAACTTTTAAAGGATCCGTACCCAACGCCGCTTCTTCCACATCGCTCAAGCCATCATTGTCATCATCGGTGTCCGCTGAATTATCTATACCATCCCCATCCGTATCATAGGCCTTGGTTGGATCCAACGGATAAAGGTCCTGGCTGTCAGGCACACCGTCATTATCATCATCCGTGTCCAACAAATCACCCGCTCCATCGTTGTCATTGTCGCCATCAATATACAACTCTTTACTCAATGTACCGCCTGTCCAACCCGGCGAACTAAGCGTGGCTTTCATGGTAATCACACCGGATGCTTTGGGCGTCCAACTCATCCACACTTCTTCGGTTCTGCCTGACGCTTTATAAGAAAAAGGGGTTGTACCCAGGCTCACATCATTGGCAAAAAATTCTATAGCGCCATCCACGTCCTGATCACAATTAGGATCTACCGTGACATAAATCTTTGCCTGTTGGTTCACCACCGGTGCGCCCGGCACAAAAATCATGTCATTGGGAATCATGGGCACCAGGCAATTGGAATCCTCGGCAAAAACCCAAGGCGTAAAAAATAATCCGCCCCACAAAAACACGGCGGATAAAACTATAAAAATTTTAGTGCTGATACGCATAACATCGAATATTATACCTCAAGCGGAATAAAAATTAAACCAAAAACACCCCGTCCATGAGGTGTTTTTGTCAACAGGCTAATAAGCCTTTCTACATTTGGAAACGAACAAACCGCGCGATCCGAATATTTTCTCCTATTTTTGCCACCTTCCCGGCCAGTAAACCTTCCACGGTCTGATCTTCATCTTTGAAAAAAGATTGTTTGGTTAAACACACTTCAGCCTGCCATTTTTTCAACTTGCCTTCAACCATTTTTTCTTGAACCTCAACCGGCTTGTTCTCTGCAGCGCTTTCCGCGATAAACACCTGGCGCTGTGCCTCCAATTCATTTGCCGGGATTGTCTCTGGTGAGACATAGGTCGGATCCATTGCCGCCACTTGCATGGCGATCTCGTTCCCTAAATCTTGAAACTCTTGATTGCGCGCTACGAAATCAGTTTCGCATTGCAATTCCACCAAAGCGCCGAGTTTATGCGTATGATGGATATAACACGCCACCACTCCTTCGGCTGTAGTGCATACGCCTTTTTTAGCGGCTTTAACCGCGCCTCTCTTTTTTAAAATTTCCAAGGCCTTGTCCGAATCACCACCCGCTTCTTCTAAAGCGGCTTTGGCGTCCATTATGCCCGCGCCTGTGCGCTGGCGAAGCTCCATGGCTAATTTTGCATCAACCATATTTATTTTTTAAATGAATTTTTAAAACTTGATGTTTGTCGTTACTTTATGCCGCCGCTTTATCTAGTCGGCGCCGGAGGAAGATCCGGATTAAACGCCGCGGCCGTTGTTTTAAGCGTAACTCCCAATTTAGCTCGATTGCTTTCCCATTCTTTATGTCCTTCTCCGCAGGCTCCGGCCATGGCCGTTACCATTAAATCCAACGCTTTAACCGCATCGTCGTTGCACGGAATCACATAATCCACGCCCTTGGGATTTACATTAGTATCGCACAAAGCCATAATTTTTACACCTCGGCGCTGTGCCTCATCCAACGCAGTTTTATCCTTTTTGATATCCAAGATAAAAACCGCTTCGGGGATTTTGAGCAAATTTTTAATACCGCCCACATTGTCCTCCAATTTTTTAATTTGTTCTGAAAACTTTAATTGTTCCAGTTTGGTGTACTTGGCGAGCTCGCCTTTTTCCTGTTTACGTTTCAAATCTTTATACTTTCTGATCACTTGGTTGATTACCGCAAAGTTGGTCAAGATGCCGCCCAACCAACGCTTGTTCACGTACGGCATTTCAGCTTCAGTGGCTTTAGCGCTCACCAAAGACGCAGCTTGCTTTTTAGTGCCCACAAACAAAACCACACCGCCGCGCGCCGTGGTTTTCTTAGCAAAATTCAAGGCCTGCTCCAAAGCTTTTTGGGTTTTCTCCAAATCAATAATATGGATGCCTTGGCGCTCCTCAAAAATAAACGGCTTCATTTTTGGATGCCACTTGGACGTCTTATGGCCAAAGTGCGCTCCGGCCTGAAGCAACTCTTCGAGTGTTGGTATTTTTACCATAAAAAAATAACTCCTTTTAACCTCTCTTTCGCCATGCTCGCGCCCCACAATATTATGGGGAGGATGCGACCGTGTTTTTGCGAAAGATGTGTGATTTAATATCTCACTTTGAGACGCCGAGAGATTATCATGGTTTAAAAAAATTGGCAATGGGAGGCTCTAACATCACATTCCATATTCGACATTCCATATTCTAAAAAAAGACCCCGCGGCGCTAAGCTTTGGGGCTAAGGAAGAACGAACGTTCGGGGCTAGGGCAAAAGGAGCGCCAGCTCGAAGTGGCTGTTTGCCACCACGTAGCTCCACGGCGACTTGGGTTGGTGGTTAAACGGCGGCACCACCTCCACGCCATCGCGCCAGACTCGCACAGTTCCCTTGCACTTGGCGCTAGGGTACTGCGACTCGTCGCAGAGGAAGTACATGAACTTCTGCCCCTGCGCGTCGTTGTAGGCGTTCAACTGCATCTGGAAGTATGTACCTTTCTCCACATCTCCCAGCTTGCACACCACCTGTTCATCATTCCCGTCTGGAGCTACACAACCCGGGAATGGCTTGGAGATCAGATCAGGCTTGTTGGGTTGATCCATGAGCCCGCCCATCCCCAGAAACTTGCCAGGTGGCTTATCGTTCGTTGGCACGATCCAGCACAGCGATACGCCGACCGTGCTCACCACCTTGTCACCCGGGCCACAGAGTGGATTGCACTTATTGGCCTCGCACGCCTTGGTACTGCAAGCGTTCTTGCAAGCGCCGCAGTTGGCCGGATCGTCCTTGAGGCTCGCCTCGCAACCGTCCGGGTGCTGGCCGTTGCAGTTGTCGAAGTCTGTATCGCACTTGACGATCTCGCAGACTCCGACGTTGCACTTGACCTGCGCGTGCGCGAGCTGG
>JAGVIJ010000061.1 GCA_020056125.1 bacterium
AGTGAAACAGGGGATCTCCGGATACGGCAACGCAGATAAAAGACAGGTGCAGGAAATGGTTAAGCGTTTACTCCATCTCACGGTTGTACCAAAACTCGATGATGCGTCTGACGCTCTGGCGCTGGCCATTGTGGGCGGCACAGTATTCAAAAATACAAATCGTCAACGGATATAGGTTTTTTAGGTTATAATATCGGCATATGAAATCCAAATCCCAACCCTCGTATATTCTTCAAGATCAAATCACGGGCGATTGGGTGGTGATCGCGCCCGGCAGATCGGCGCGCCCGTATGGTTTTAAGCCCAAGGGCAAGGTCAAAGATTCGTTGGTGCCGGATGGACACAAGGGTCAAAATATTATTGCGACTTACGGCCAAGGGGAAAATAAAATGACGGTCATCCAAAATTTGTTCCCGGTGTTTGAGCGCACGCGCGGAGTGGCCGGATGGCAAGAGGTGATTATCGAAGGTCGTCGGGTGATGCGGTTTTGGGATTCAAGCGTGGCCAGGGTTGCCGCGCTGTTGGATGCTCTAGCCGAACGCTGTGCGGCTTTGCGCCAGGATCCGCAAATTAAATATTTGCAGGCGTTTAAAAATGATGGCAGTTCGGCCGGCGCCACCCAACCTCATCCGCATGCGCAAATTTATGCCATGTCTTTTGTGCCGGATCGTTTGCGCGAACGAGCGATCCGCCGCCGCGCCGCTTTAAAAAAATTGGGCATGTCATCTCACCGCTACTCCCTGGGATTAGCCACGCGCGCTCGCATCGTCTATTCGGATTCACGAGTTGTGGCCTATGCCAATCCGGCCGCGCGCTTGCCTTATGAGGTGCGGATTTTGACGCGCCGCGAGATTGATAATCTGACTCAAGCCACCCAGGACGAGCGTCAATCATTAGCCAAAGCCGCGCACGCTCTACTGCCGCTCATGAAACAGAAAAAGCTGGGCTTTAATTTTTTCTTCCATGATGTTTTGGATGAGACGGACGAACATTTTGAAATTCGTTTTACGCCGCGTCCTAATATCTGGGGTGGGTTTGAGTTGGATGCGGGTATTTTTGTGAATCCGGTTTCAGCCGAAGCGGCAGCTGACGAATATCGGAAGGCGAGATAGTTTGTAGTGAGTAGTTGGTAGTGAGTGGTGGGTAGGTTCTGGGCTTACGGGCGCTGGCCAAGCGGCTTGTATTTTACCGCGTCCGGTGCTATTATTTGGTGGTTCAAAGACCCAATTTATTTTAAATTATGCAAATTTTTTGGCACGGATTCTCGTGCATTCGGATCGAGGCCAAGAGCACGGAAAAAGAAGTCATGGTGGTAACCGACCCTTACGCCGGGGAGAGCGGTTTGCGGTTCCCGCGAACGTTGGAACCCGAGGTTTTGGTGTTGTCGCATCAAGACAAAAAGCGTTTTAATTTGGAGGGCGTGCAGGGCCAACCGTTTGTCATCAACGAACCGGGCGAATATGAAATCGCTGATTTTTTTGTGCGCGGCATTCAAGATCCGGAGATGGAAAAACAAACCCAGGGTTCGATCATCTATCGTTTCAATGCCGAAGAGATGTGTGTGGCTTTTTTGGGTCAGCTGAATCGCCAACTGACTAATTATGAATTGGAACAACTGGGCGAGATTGATATTTTATTCGTACCCGTGGGCGGCGGTCAGGTGTTGGATGCCAAGGGCGCGGCCGGCGTGATCAAGGCCGTGGATCCGCGCATGGTGATCCCCATCTATTTCAAAACGCCGGGCGTCAAAGAAAAGCTGAATGACATCGAACCATTCTGCAAAGAGCTGGGAGTGTGCGTGAGGGAGAATGCGGGCAAGCTAAAAATCGTCAAAAAGGATTTACCGGCCGAAGATATGATGGTGTACGTTTTGGATCGGGCGTAGGATTTCTCAAAAAATAAAAATAGTTCATTAATCACTGCCATGCCAAAAAAAGTTTCTTCCAAAAAACGCGCTTCGAGAATCAACCAATCAATCTCGCGTCTGACTTCATCGGATGAAAAACGCGAGTTGATTTTAGCTCATTTGGAGGCGCGTGCGCCGGCCGTTCAATCAAAAGTAATTTACGCTTGGGTGGGCGCGGCCGCCATCGCCTTGATTGTGGGTGGGGTTTGGCTGCATGCGGTGGGGCAAAACCTTAGTGCGACTTTATCCGGTCCGCGCGACCCCAATCTTCAGCTGGTGATTGACGAGACTCAAAAGGTTAAAGAGCAAATAATCAAAGAGCAAGGCGGTCAGTGGCAAGGACTCAAAGCGCAGACCGTTCAAGGTTTGGAACAACTCGAAGTCGCGGCGCAAAAGCAAGCGGCGCTAAATGAGCTGGCGGCTGAAATGGCCAGCAGCGTAAAACCAGATCAAGTTTCGTCCGGACCAAACTAGAAAAATAATTTATGATCAAGAAGAGAAAAATCATTCCAACCGCGCCCGAAGGGTCAGAGGTGAAAATAGATTCGGTTGGCGAGGGCAAAGTGGAGGAGCGCCCGATTTCCGACGAAATGCGCGCCGCGTATTTGGATTACGCCATGTCCGTGATTGTGGCGCGCGCCTTGCCCGATGTGCGCGACGGTTTAAAGCCGGTGCATCGTCGCATTTTGTATTCCATGTGGCAATCAGGTTTGCGCTCCACGGCTAAATTCAAAAAGTGCGCGACCGTGGTTGGCGACGTGCTTGGCAAATACCATCCGCACGGCGACCTGGCGGTGTACGATTCTTTGGTGCGCATGGCTCAAGATTTTTCTTTGCGCTATCCGCTGATCAAGGGCCAGGGAAACTTCGGCTCGCTGGATGGTGATTCAGCCGCAGCCTATCGTTATACTGAAGCCAAGCTGGCGGCCATCGCCGAGGAGATGCTCGAGGATATTGAAAAAGAAACCGTGGAGTTTATTCCCAACTATGACGGCACGCATCAAGAGCCTACGGTGTTGCCGGCCAAGTTGCCGAATTTGTTATTGAACGGCACGCTGGGTATTGCCGTGGGCATGGCCACTAATATTCCGCCGCACAATTTGACCGAGTTGTGCGACGGCATCGCCGCGTTGATTGAAAATCCGAATATCACGCTGGAAGGGCTCATGCAATTTATTAAGGGTCCGGATTTTCCCACGGGCGGCATCATTTACAACGTCAAAGATATTACCAACGCCTATGCCACGGGTCGTGGTGGAATTGTGATGCGCGCCAAAACTGAAATCGTGGAAGGTAAGGGCGATGCTTATCAGATTATCGTGACTGAAATTCCTTATCAGGTGAACAAGGCCACTTTGCTCGAACAGATTGCCGCCTTGGTGACCGACAAAAAGATCGAGGGCATTCGGGATTTGCGCGATGAGTCAAACAACAAAGAGGGCGTGCGCATTGTGATTGATTTGAAAAAGGATACTTATCCAAAAAAGATTTTGAACCAGTTGTATAAAATGTCCATGTTGCAAGGCACGTTTCATTTGAACATGCTGGCCTTGACCGATGGCGTTCAGCCGCGCGTGCTGACGCTCAAGGATATTTTGGAAGAGTATATCAAGCATCGCCAAGTGGTGATCCGCCGCCGGACTGAATATGATTTGGCTAAGGCCAAAGAGCGCGCGCATATTTTAGAGGGTTTGAAAATTGCGCTGGCGCACATCAATGATGTTATTGCCACCATTAAAAAATCCAAAGATCGCGATGAGGCGCGCGTGAATTTGATGAAGAAGTTTCGGCTGTCTGAAAAACAGGCGGTGGCTATTTTGGAAATGCGCTTGCAACAGCTGGCTAACTTGGAGCGTTTGAAGATTGAACAAGAGTACGACGAAAAGATGGCGTTGATTAAAGAGCTGACCTCCTTGTTGCAATCAGCCAAGAAGATTTTAGACGTGATCAAACACGATGTGCTGGATTTGAAACAGCGCTTTGGCGATGAGCGGCGCACACAAGTGATCAAGTCGCCCTTGGGTGAATTCAGAGTTGAAGATTTGATTCCCGAAGAGACCACAGTGGTCATGATTACAGCCGACGGATATATCAAGCGTTTGTCGCCGGACACTTTCCGCGCGCAACACCGCGGGGGCAAAGGCGTGGTCGGCGTAACCACTAAAGAGGAGGATGTGGTGGAGCATTTGTTTACTACCAATACGCATGCGGAATTGTTGTTTTTCACCACGCGCGGACGGTTGTTCCGTCTCAAGGCGCACGAGGTGCCGGAGGGCAGCCGCACAGCCAAGGGTCAAGCTATTGTGAATTTTCTCCAGCTCGCGCCCGGCGAAAAAGTTTCGGCTATTTTGTCCATGGAGAGCGATGCCAAGTCAGAGGGTAAATATTTGGTCATGGTGACGACCCAGGGCACGGTCAAGAAAACCGCAATTGAGGATTTCAAGAAAGTTCGCGCCAGCGGTTTGATCGCCATCAAGTTGCGCGAAGGCGATGATTTGCAATGGGTTAAGGTTTCAACGGGCCAAGATGAAATTTCTTTCGTGACACGCAACGGCCAATCCATTCGGTGCTCGGAAAAAGATGTGCGCCCCATGGGTCGAACCGCGGCCGGCGTGCGCGGCATCAGACTGAAAAAGAATGATGTGGTAGTGGGCATGGCCGTGATCAGTCCGGCAGAGGTTAAACGCGGAGCCATGGAATTGTTCACTCTGGCGGAAAATGGTTTGGGCAAGCGTACCAATCTAACTGAATACAAAGTACAGGGCCGCGGCGGATCAGGCATCCGCACCATGAAGATCACGCAAAAAACCGGTAGCTTGGTATGTGCTTACATCGCTCACAAAGATGAAAAGCAAGATTTGATTTTGATTTCCAAAAAGGGGATCGTGTTGCGCGTGCCGTTTGCCAGTGTGCCGTCTTTGGGACGAGACACGCAGGGCGTGCGCGTGATGCGGTTCAAAGAAGTGGGGGACCATGTTTCCAGCGTGACGTTTGTGAATCATGAGGAGGAGATGGAGAAATAGGGGCTTGACCTAAAGCAAAAAAAGTGTTATAGGAATGACGTGCCAAACACAGGAGGTGTCTGATGAATCACTGGCGCGAAGTTTTGTCATTGCCCATTGTCGCACCGGTAACCCATCCGTGCGATCTGGATCAGCTTGAGCAAGTTTTGCTCCAGGCGAATCGTGAGTGCGCGCTGGAGTGCGCGAGAATCAACGGTGGTGAAATTGCGCTGTGCTTGTCCGGTGGCTTGGACTCTTCGTTGAGTGCGGCCATGATCCGGCGAAGTTTTCCGTCCGCTGATATCGCGACTTACACCATCGGCTCAGCTGACGATCATCCTGACGTGGTGCACGCCGAATTGGTGGCGCGACATTTTGCGCTCGCGTCCCATGTCCAGATTCTTGGCCAGACCGGATTGGCGGCGGCCACGGAACAGGTGGAGAAATTGTTCGGTCGCGAACACTGTGCGCGGTTCAAGGGTACGGCCGGAGTGCTGGCGCTCTATCAGCAGATGGAAGGCCGGAACGTGGGAGCCGTGATCGCGCATGACGGTATCGACGAATTGCTGGGCGGCTACTGGGCTCATCGCGCCAGTGTAGCCGCGGGTGAGCAAGAGGCTCAAGCGGTTTTCGCCGACCATTGGCGCAGGCTCCAAGAGAATCACTTGCGTCCACTGGAAGTCATCGCGCAGAGCGTGGGCATCAAGGTGCTGTTCCCGTATCTGCAGCGCGAAGTCGTGGAGGAGATCACGGCGATTCCTCTGGTGGAGCGCACTTCGCGAGCAGTGAGCAAGTTGCCACTACGCGAGCTCGCCGAGCGGAACAGCGTGCCCGACACAGTGATCCAACGCAGGAAGCGCGGATTCTGCGATGCACTCACGCCGGTGGATAAGTTGTCGGAGTGAGGTTCTTCAGAGGTCTTCAGCAGGGCGGTTTCCTTTGGGAGATTGCCCTGCTTTTTTGTATGGCAATATCGTGTTAAACTTTTTAATATGCAAAATCAAGATATCATTATGCTGTTCCACCACCTTCACCACGAAGGGGGCAAGCACATTGTGCATCATTGCGGCGGCAAGCACCGCGAAATAGATCCGAATGTGGATTACACCATTGAACATTGTTCGTGTGGCAAACATAGGATAGATAAGGAGCAGGCCATGGGCCATGTCACTGGCGCCGACGGATTGACTTTTGCGGTGAAAATTTGTTTTACGGAAGCGTGTCCGGATGGCGGATGGCACATCGAAAGCGGCCATGTTTTGAAAAGTTAATTATTTTAAAACCAAAAACGCTCCGACAGCTGTCGGAGCGTTTTGATTTTACGGGCGCTGATGGGTTAGGTGATGATGCGATCGATCAAGCCGTAGTCCAAAGCTTTTTTGGGCGACATAAAGTTGTCGCGTTCAGTGTCGTTTTCGATTTGTTTCAAAGTTTGGCTCGTGTGTTTGACCAGAAGTTTATTTAAGCGGTCGCGCAGTTCCAAAATGCGTTCGGCATGAATTTTGATATCCGTGGCTTGCCCCTCCATGCCGCCCAGCGGTTGATGAATCATGATTTCAGAATTGGGTAGAGCCAGGCGTTTGCCCTTAGCGCCGCCGGCCAAGATGACTGCGGCCATGGAAGCGGCCATGCCCATACAAATGGTTGAGATATCGCAACTCACATGTTGCATGGTGTCGTAGATGGCTAGGCCAGCGCTGACTGATCCGCCCGGAGAATTGATATAAAGTTTGATGTCTTTGTTTTTATCCTGGCTTTCCAAAAATAGCATTTGCGCCACCACGGTGTTGGCCACTTCGTCGGTGATGGGCGTGCCTAAAATAATAATGTTGTCTTTGAGCAAGCGGGAATAGATGTCATAAGCCCGTTCGCCGTATTGAGATTTTTCAATAACCGTGGGCACGAGCCACGAGTCTTTGATCTCTGAACGAATGTCATAGGGATTTTTCATAATGCCTGTAGACTAGCTTAATTTTAATTGGCAGTCAAATCTTACGAGTGCCAAATCATTAAAACACGAGAACATTAAAACACGAGAGCACGAGAACATTAAAACACGAGAGCACGAGAACATTAAAACACGAGAGCACGAGAACATTAAAACAAAAATGCTTTAATGTTTTTATGCTTTCATGCTCCAGTGATTACTGGGCCTTGGGGCGTAACTTTAATCCGTCCTTTGACTGTGAAGCCGGCGGCCAACTTATGTCCGCCGCCGCCCATGCGTTGAGCTAGCTTGGAAATGTCTCGAGACTTACTGCGCAGAGAACCTTTAACTTCTCCGGTGGGCAATTCTTTTAAAACCATGATGGTGTCGGTTTGGCCGACCATGGAACTTAAAAAATTAGTCAGCCCATCTTCTATTCCCGACGGCAGATTTTTTAAATCTTCTTGCAAGATATAAGTCGTGGCCATGTCGTATTTAAGATTGTGGTTCAAACGAGACAGTAGGATACCCCAAAGTTTTAAAGTATCTATGGTTTGATAGTTGTGGATGTGATGCGCGATTTCATGATAGCGCGCGCCGGCCGAAAATAATTTTCCGGCGATCCCCAAACTTTCTGCGCTGGTGAGGCTATTGGAAAAATTACCGGTGTCAGTCAGTATGCCGGTTAAAAGCGAGGTGGCCATTTTAGGATCAATGAAAATTTTATTGGCTTCAAAAAAATGGAAGACCACCTCCGAAGCTGAACTGGCCTGGGGCATGACTAAATTGAAGTGGCCATAGTTGGTGTTGGTCACATGATGATCCAGGTTGGCGATTTGATAGTTGCCGGGCAAGCGCGGCAAATATTCGGTAATGCCACAGTGCTGCAAATCTCCGGAATCAAGCACGATAATCAAGTCGTATGATTGATCAAAAATTTTTGGATCTTGCGTATAAAGATGAATGTTGTCCAGATAGTGAAAGGTCTGCGGCGGAGCATCCAAACAAAAAGCCGTAACATTTTTATTTTCTCGCAACAGCCAATTGAGCAGGGCCGAGCTGGCGCCCAAAGCATCTCCATCCGGTTTTTGGTGTGTGGTCAGCAAAATTCGATCCGCTTGGCGGATGGCTTGGCCGAGTTGCTTAAAAAGATGATCCATAGTTCAATTACGAATGACGAATGACGAATGACGAATGACGAATGACGGAGCATATAGGTTTTTGGGATAAGAGTCAAGGGTAGGTGCGTTCCCCCGTATTCTAATATCAATGCACCACCCATTGACCTTCGTATATTCCAGGCAAAAATAAAATCATCATCTTACTAAAATGTATTCACCCATGAAGAATGGCCGATAGGACGTTTTCCATGGGTGTTAAGATTGTTTTACTTGAGAGGAAGATGGATCAATGTTTTGGTGGTTTTTATCCGTTTGTTCATCATTAATAAAATCAAACATAAATTTTTTTGCACCCATAGGAAGTGTCCGATAGGACACTTCCTATGGGTTTGATTTTTTGTCGTATACCATCTTATACCCGGATTTCAGCCGGTGCAGTAGTAACTTGAATTCGTCACAAAATCACGATCCAGTTTTGGGTCGTGATTCTGCGGGGTAACGCAAACGCTCATGCGTTCCTGATTACCAACGGGCACAGTCTTGAAGCCGCTTCAAAGACTTTTTTAATATCCCTCGTTTCAACCCACGTCTTACGCACGACGGCTCGCATCTCTTGATGTTGCGGGTATCCATCATCATGCGCTCCATCCAATACATCCTGGAACTCTATATTGAGGAGTTCCGTCAGAGATTCCTTTGCGTCGTTATAGCATCCCTTTGTCATACGCCCGCTCGTTACCTCTCCACGGAAGACCCACCATGTCCAAAAGTGGAGTAGCTCGTGCAGAATGGTTTTATTTGGAAACGGTTTTGAAATAGAAACGAAAAAATAACCTTGTTCAATATTATAAGAGCAACGAGTATCCGTGGTGAGAAAAACTCGAACGATACCCAGCGGGCATGTGATACCAAATATCGACTCAATTTTTTTCAGGCATTCCTGTTCAATCGATTGCCATGCGTTGCTGATTCGTTCAGTCTCACGCGAGATATCGAATTTTTGTTCCGCGATGTATTCCGTGATGAATGTAGCCAATTTTTTATCTTCAAAGATTTCGCCGTATTCGGCGACGTATAGCGCCTGCATTTTTGTGGGTTGCTTATTATTTTTCGATTGAGAGGCTATCTGGTAGTTTTCGGCGTCTTTTTGCAGATCGTATTGAAATTGTAATTTCATGCGTACATGGTATCAGCAATACCCAAGGAGTTCTAGCAAACTGGAGGAGGATTTTTTATAGGCTCTACAATTATATCCGTCTTCTTTTTTTCTTACGCATAATGAGTTAAGCTATGGGGGCTGTGCATCTAAAAAGATTGGAACTTCAGGGATTTAAAACCTTTGCGCAAAAGACGGTTTTGGAATTTCTACCGGATACGGGCGGACGTCCCGGACTCACAGCCATTGTGGGACCCAATGGTTCGGGCAAATCCAACGTCGCCGATGCTCTGCGCTGGGTCATGGGCGAGCAAAGCTTAAAATTATTACGCGCTAAAAAATCCGAGGACATTGTGTTCAGCGGTTCAGCTAAAAAATCGCGCGCTGGTTTTGCGGAGGTGAGCATGACGCTCGTAAACGATGATCGGCCGGAAATCGATCTGCCGGAAATTGTGGCTACGCGGCGTTTGTATCGCAACGGCCAGTCCGAATATGAAATCAATAAAAAATCCGTGCGGCTGACTGATGTGGTTTTGCTTTTGGCGCAAGCCGGTTTGGGTCAGCGCACTTACAGCGTGATCGGCCAGGGCATGGTGGATAGCGTACTTTCGGCAACGCCGTTAGAGCGCAAGGAATTTTTTGATGAGGCCGCAGGTTTAAAGCCTTTGCAATTAAAAAAACAAGCTTCGCTGAATAAATTAGAGGCCACCAAGGATAATTTAAAACAGGCGGAGTTGATTTTGCATGAAATCAGTCCGCGCCTCGGCACGCTGGAGCGGCAAGCGCGGCGTTTGGAACAGCGCAGCGCCATTGAAAAAGAATTACGCGAAGCCGAGGTTCAATATTATGGGGGAGTGTGGTTTGAATTGCGCAGCAAGCTGGCTGAAGTTGCGGTCGCCATCAAACAGGCTGAAGGGAAAAAAGCTGAATATATGAAGCGCGTGCGGGGTTTGGAGGAAGAGTTATCCGCTTTAGAAACATCGGCGCCTACTTCAGCCGGGTTTAAGGAAATTCGTCAGGAGTTGGATGAACTGGCGCGACAGCGCGCCGGATTGCGCGAGGAGCAGCTAAAGTTGGAGAGCACACGCGAGTTCAGCCGTTTGAAATCCGAAAAGAGCTGGTCGCCTTTGCCTTTATCAAAAATTATTGAGACGCTCGAGCGTTTGCGCGCGCAACACGAATCTCTTTGGACGGCGGTTGGGGGAGCGGCGCCGGATTTTGATCAATTAAAAAAGTTAATTGCGGAGATTAAAAAAGATAATGAGCATCTATTGTCTCAATTACAGCGTCCGGTAGCGGGTCAATCGTCCACGGCTGCAGACCCGGCGTTGGAAAAGAAGTTGCATGAGCTGGCCGGTGAAATTACTCGTTTGGATGGTTTGATTAAAGATGCTGAAGCGCGTTGGGAAAATTGGAATCAATCAGAGCAAGCCGGGCGCGCGCGTATTTTTGAGTTGCAGCATAAATTAACGGATGGGCGAAAAGAGGCCTCGCATGTGGAAGGTAAGTTAAATGAAACGGCCGTGAATTTAGCGCGGTTGGAAACGCGCCGCGAGGGATTTTTACAAGATTTGCGTTTGCACGCGCCTGACTCGGAACAGCAACTGGAAGGATTAGCGGATGAATTCGGCGCCAAAAAAACTCCGGCGGAAATTGAGGCGTTAGCGCCGCAAATCAGCAAGTTGCGCTCCAAGTTGGAATGGATCGGCAGTATTGATCCGGAGGTGATTAAGGAATATGAAGACACACAAAAACGCTTTAGCGATTTGGAGACGCAGACGCAGGATTTAAAACAAGCCATGGCTTCGCTTGAGTCCATCATTGTGGAGTTGGACGTCACCATCAAAGAGCGCGCGGAAACCGCCTTTCGAGTTTTGGATCGCGAGTTTGGAAATTATTTTAAAAAATTGTTTGGCGGCGGCGAAGCCAAATTGGTTGAAATCCAATCTGAATCCGAGGAGGTTGAAATCGACGAGGCAGCGGCGACCGAAGAGGAGGAACGAGTGGTGGGTGTGGAGATTTTGGCCACTCCGCCGGGCAAGCGCTTAAAGTCCGTGGCCCTGCTCTCGGGCGGGGAGCGCGCACTGACTTCCATCGCTTTAATCTGCGCCATCATGGCCACTAACCCCTCGCCGTTTGTGGTGTTGGATGAGGTGGATGCGGCGCTCGACGAATCCAACTCGCGTAAATTTGCAGACATCATCAGCCAGCTGGCGGATCGTACGCAGTTTGTGGTAATCACGCATAACCGCGCCACTATGAATCAGGCGCATGTGTTATATGGCGTAACCATGGGCGATGATGGAGTGTCCCAGCTTTTGTCTGTGAAATTGGAGGAGGTTAATCATTAATTTGAGTTTAAACAGCGGGAATGGGGCGGGGTTGACAAACCTGTTGACCGGGGTTTTGTAAGGGAATATACTGTTTTTAGTACTTTGGACGGCTCAAAAGACCGTTTTTTAGTCTCTTTGATCCAGCGCTTAAGCGCTTGACAGAAAGGCCGATATATGGTAAAAATGGTTTAGGGTTTGAGATTTTTTATAACCAATTCAGTTCAAGACGAGGCTTTAAGCAATCCGTATCCACGACAAGCATGGGGCTTTCTTGAAGGGTGTCGCAGGTCTTCGGACTCGCATATCCCTACTAGAAAGTTTCTTGGATGCGGATTGCTTGAGGCCTTGTTTTAGTTAATGACATGAAAATTTTAAAGCCACGGTGGTTGGCGCTAGGTCTTAAATTTAAATTTTTAACAAGGTATACTGGTGACATGCTAAGCAAAGTGAAAGGGCTTTTGGGTCGGCCGGTCATCATTTGGAGCGGGGTGATTATTGGATTGCTCAGCGGTTTAAGTTTGGCGGCTTATGGTTCGCAAGCTGCGTATGCGCGGTTGTACGAGAATCGAATTTTCCCTGGCGTAAAAGTTTTAAACGTGCGTTTGTACGGTTTGACCAAGAGCGAAGCGCGCGAGGTGTTGCAAAAATCCGTGGATGATAATTTGTCCAAGGGATTGCGTTTTGTGTTTCGCGGCCAAGAAGCGCAGCTCGAGACCACTTTATTGGCCAAGGGTTCGGATGCGGCGCGCGATTTGATCAGTTATGAAATTGAAGATGGTTTACAGCGCGCCTATGCCGTGGGACGAGGCGGTTTTTGGTTGAGTAATTTTAGCGCGCAAGTGGCGGCGCGC
>JAGVIJ010000026.1 GCA_020056125.1 bacterium
GGCAGCAATAGTTGATCAGCGCTCCACTCGCGCGCCAAAGTTTGGCGTTCGCTCTCTGACAATCGTTCCAACAACAGACAAGTGATGATGGTGATTTTACCGCGCGCCAAATCGCTCCGCGCGCCGGATGCATCGCGCATTTTTTCACCGCGAAATTCAATCAAGTCATCGTGGAATTGATAAGCGATGCCCAAATCGCGCGCCGCTTCGGCAATCAAAGTTGCGCGATTTTGGTCAGCGCCGGCCAAAATATCAGCCAAGCGCCAGGGCAAAGCTATGGAATAAGCCGCGGTTTTATACGCATAAAATTTTTCCAAATCGCTCACCGTCCAAGCCATGCTCGGAATATATTCGCGCATTTGACCCAAAATGGTTTGGCGATTCGCTTCAATGGCTGCACCAAGCAAAGCCGCGGTTTTCACCGGATCCTGGCTGGCGCGCGCCAACCAAGCCATGGCCTCGTTAGCCAATTGATCGCCTATAGCCACAGCCAAACCCCGGCCTTTTTCCGGCCCGTATTTTTGTGCGCAAGCCATGTGCAAAGTGGGTTGATTGCGCCGCAACTCATCGCCATCCATCAAATCATCATGCACCAATAAATAATGATGCAATAATTCAAGACCCAAAGCCGCTTGCTCCGCAGATTCGTGATCCGCGCCCCAAAGCTCTGCCGCATCCAAAAGCAGTTTTGGCCGCAGGCGCTTGGCCTCGCCCAAACAGAAATGCGCCGCTTCCTCGGCTCCGGGAATTTTTTCGCGAAACAAATCTTCAATGGTCTGGCGGTATAAATTCTCAAAATCCATATTCAGCGTTGATAACTTACCCCAAAACCGGTTCGTCGACAATGCACGGATTTGATATACTGCCAGAATATGAAAAATCCCAAACACGCCAACGCCTGGGTGATCTCGGTCAACATGGGTTATGGCCACGCCCGCGCCGCTTATGCGCTCAAAGATTTGGCGCACGAACACATTATTGATGCCAACGATTATCCGGGTATCCCCAAAAGAGACAAGATGTTGTGGGGACAAAGCCGCAAACTTTATGAGGCTATCTCGCGCCTCAAACCACTGCCGCTCATCGGTGATTTGGCGTTTGAATTATTGGATCGCAACCAGCGCATCGCGCCGTTTTATCCCAAGCGCGATTTATCCGCTCCCACCGCACAGGTCAAACAAACCTTTTTCATGATCACCAAGCTCGGTTTATGCAAACATTTGATCGAACGCTTGGCGCAAAAACCCCTGCCCCTGGTCTGCACTTTTTTTATTCCGGCTTTTGCCGCTGAATTTTATGATTATCCGGGCGATATTTATCTGACGGTCTGCGATGCTGATATGAGCCGTGCCTGGGTTTCCATGGATCCCAAAAAAAGCCGCATCAAATACTTCGCACCCAATGGCCGCGTGGCCGAGCGGCTTAGATTATACGGCGTGCGCGAAGAAAATATTTTTCTGACCGGCTTTCCCCTACCCAAAGAAATCGTCGGCGGACCCGAGGGAGAAATGGTCAAGGCTGATTTAAAAACGCGCATCTGTAATTTGGATCCTCACGGCGTATTCACTAAAAAATACCAACGCACGCTCAATGCTGAATTGGGAATCAATCATTGCAATCCGCAATCCGACCGGCCGCTCACCCTGACCTTCTCCGTGGGCGGAGCCGGCGCACAGCGCAACCTGGCTATTCAGATGGTTCAAAGTTTAAAACACAAACTAGGCCGGGGCATGTTACATCTCCACTTGGCCGCCGGTACTAAAAAATCAACCGCTGATTATTTTACGGAAAAAATTCGCGACATGGGTTTGAAAAAAGCGCTGGACCGCAATCTTTTTGTGGATTATTTTTCTGACCGACCCACGTATTTTCACGAATTCACTAAACTATTGCGCCGAACCGATATTTTATGGACCAAGCCCAGTGAAATGTCATTTTACACCGGCGCTGGAATCCCCATCATTATGGCTCCGTCCATCGGCTCGCAAGAAGTATTCAATCGCGTCTGGCTCAAACAAGTGGGCGGCGGCATCACGCAAGGCGACCCGCGTTACACGGATGAATGGCTGTTTGATTGGGTGGAGAGCGGCGGTTTGGCGCGCATGGCGTGGAATGGATATATCGAAGCGCCCACGCACGGCGCGTATCGTATCGAGAGCATAGTCACGGGTGAAGAAGTCGCGTTAGCCAAAGTGCCAATGATTGTTTAGGACGAAGGACGGCGTAGGACGATAATATGAATATTATTGATAGA
>JAGVIJ010000065.1 GCA_020056125.1 bacterium
GATCGTGCTGATAATGCGGGGGTGAAGCCGGACACGCCAGATTAAATATCCAATCCACCTCGGCCACAAAGGGCGTTTGGATGTCATGTTCCACAAAAAAAAATTGCGGATTGGAACGCAGATGTTCGATGTTTTGCAATGAACCGGTGAACAAATTATCCAGACAGATTACGCTGTGGCCGTCGCGAATAAGACGGTCGCAAAGATGCGATCCTACAAATCCGGCTCCGCCCGTAACTAAAACTTTTTTAGACATATTTGTTCAACCAAGTAGACAAAGCCAAAAGCATCCAAAGCCGATTGCCATGATCTGCGCCTTTGGCATTTTCTGTAATAAGAGTTTCAATGGTTTTCTGGTTCATGAATTTCAATAATGGACTATCCGCACCGGCACAGCGTTCGCGCACCAATGAACTCAAGGATCCGCGGAACCACTCGGCCAGCGGCACTTGAAAACCTTTTTTCGGCCGGTTCAAAATTTCTTCCGGCAGGATTCCGGCCAAGGCGCGCTTTAAAGCCACCTTAGTTTTACCATGAACAACTTTTTGATTCAACGGTAAATTCAAAGCCAACGCCGCCAGTTCTTGATCCAAAAACGGCGCACGCGCTTCCAGCCCAAAGGCCATGGTGGCGCGATCCATTTTAACATTCAAATCATCGGGCAAATAAGACGTTAAATCAAACTGCATGGCCGCGACCAAATCCCATTTTCCGCCCATCTTGGAGGCAATGAATTCCACGGCATCAGCGCTCGCGGTTTGTCGGATGAATTCCGGCGCGCACAACTGTTTCAAGCGCTGGGAAGAAAAATATGAACCGCAAAACATTTCACCATAAGCCGCTGCCGGCCGGCTCTTCAAGGCATTAACAGTTTCCGCTATGCGCTTTAAACGCGCATCATCTAAAATCCCGGCCATCAAACCGGTCAAAGAGGGCGACACCATGGAAAGTCCGGGCGTGCGCATGGCTCGCAACGCTATGGCGTAGGCCACATAACGGCGATATCCGCCGAATAATTCATCTCCCCCATCGCCGGTCAGCACCACCTTGATTTGTTTGGAAGTTTCGCGCGCCAACAACCACACGGGCAAAGCCGAAGAATCAGCATATGGCACATCGTAATGACCCACCAATTGATCCACTAATTCAGCTAAATGCTCGGGCCGCGCTTCAAATTCCATGTGATCAGTCTTGAACAACTCCGCAATTTTTCGAGCTTCAGCTCGTTCATCCATGGCTAAATTTGGAAAGCCCATGGTAAAAGTTTGCAGCTGGCGCGAAGCTGTTTTGGCAGCCATGGCCACCACAGCCGCCGAGTCAATGCCGCCCGACAAAAAAGCTCCCACCGGCACATCGGCGGCTAGCTGGCGAATCTTAACCGCTTGTTCCAAACGCGTACGAATCTCCGCGTCTATTCTCGACTCATCAAAATAAGCGGCTTCATTGCTCCAAACATGATAGTGCTTAACCTTCCATCCGTTTTGATCCCAAGTCCCCAAACAGCCGGGCTCTAATTGTCTGATATCTTGAAAACCCGTGAGCGGCGCCGGCACATATTGCAAACCTAAAAATAAGCGTATGGCTTGCCAATCCGGCCGCAAGGGAACCAAATCGCGAAACGCTTTAATCTCTGAAGCGAACAGCAAATCTCCGCTGGAAGTAATGGTATAAAACAATGGCTTCTTGCCAATGCGGTCGCGCGCCAAAAGCAATTTCCGATTTTCACCATCCCATAGCGCAAAAGCAAACATGCCGCGCAAGCGCGAAACGACCTCCGGACCCCAGCGCTTATAACCCTCCAAAATAACTTCTGTGTCGCTGTCTGAATTCCAGGTAGCCAGCCCTAATTCTCGACGCAGTTCGCGATAATTATAAATTTCTCCGTTAAAGACAATGGTATGTTTGCCGGAACGATCCTGCATGGGTTGTGCGCCGCGTCCGGTCAAATCAATAATAGCCAAACGACGATGCGCCAGACCAATACCGGGCGCCATCCATAATCCACTGCCGTCCGAACCGCGGTGCGCCAGCGCCTCCGCCATACCGCCAAGCAACCCCTCGACCGGAGAAGTTCCATTCTTAACCACAATGCCCGCGATACCACACATAATGTTCAATGACGAATTACGACATTTGGCATTTGCCCTATCGTATGGTACATGTAACATAAATTATGGATCATGCCAAGCCGCGCGTCTTATTCTTGGTCACCACGTCTGAATGGGGCGGGGTGCAAAATTTTATCTTTAATTTGACGCAAGAAATGTTGCGCCGCAATTTTGAAATTCTGATTGCGGCCGGCGGCGACGGCGAACTGGGTCAACGCTGTGCTGAAGCTCATCTCCCCTATCTTAAACTTGAAACCATGCGGCGTGAAATCTCCCTGTTCCACGACATGGCCGCACTGCATGAAATCCGCGGGGTTATCAAACAATTCAAACCGGATGCGGTTCATCTGAATAGTTCAAAAATGGGCGTCATCGGCTCTTGGGCCGCTAATTTGGAAAAAGTTCCGCGCATCGTTTATCGCATCGGCGGTTGGGCGTTTTTAGAACAAACCAGTTGGCTAAAACATAAAATTTATCTTTGGTCGGAAATTTTAACCGCCGTCAAAAAAGACATCATTGTTACCGTGCATCCGGCGGATGAAGCGCTGGCCAAACTCCATCACATCCAACCGCGCCGCCAAATCATGACCATCTCCAACGGCCTGGATCTTGAAAAATTTGATCGCGCCTTACTCTCGCGCGAAACCGCACGAGAACAGCTCGGATTGATGCCCGAGCAAATCGTGATCAGCGCCGTGGCAAACTTTTTCGCGCCCAAAAATATTCCATGGTATTTAAACGCCATCGCCCAACTCTCCGATCTGCCGGACACGGTCAAATTTGTAATCGTAGGCGACGGACCAGAGCGGCCGCTGATTGAAAAATTGCATCAAGATTTAAATTTGAGCCGCCGCGTGATACTGACCGGACGGAAAAAAAATACTCAAAGTTTATATCGAGCCTTTGATTTTTTTGTGCTCCCCTCCTCTAAAGAAGGCATGCCATGGGCATTACTTGAGGCTATGGCCGCCGGCCTGCCCTGCATCGCCACGGACGTGGGAGCTTGCCGCTGGATGCTAGAACCGGATGCCGGCGTTATAGTACCCAACCAAAATCAAACTGCTTTAGCCCAAGCCATCCGCGCTCTTTTAGCGGACAAACCCCGTTCTGAACAATTAGGCCGCGCTGCACGCCTGGCCGTTGCCAACCGTTTTCAATGGCAAACCGCAGTCGACAAGACGATCAGCTTGTTAATTGATTAGAATCCACGACATTCGATATTCGACATTCGAAATTCGACATTCGACATTCGACATATTTATTTAATCCTCGGCCCGGTGCCGCTGGTTGTCGTGGCAACTACCGGCGACGAGCTGGTTGTAGCTGCGGGTATAACCGCCACACCTTCAGTCAAATCCAATGACGCCTGAATACTGGTCACCTGCCCTTGCAACAATGGCGACAATCGAAAAGCCACGGTTTGGTCTATTCTGGCCAAGGCATTCAGGATCATATCTCTCTCTGCAATCAATCCCACACGCTCGGTAATCCGGGCGATTTCCATATAGACGTTAAGCGGCGCTTGCGGCAAAGTCGGCAGCTGGGCAACTACATCTTTGATTTTATCTTTTTCACCCACCTGCTCATAAGCCATAGCCAGAGCCATAGCCTCCTGGCCGGTTTTGAGAACATAAGCGTACTTGGCGTTGATGCCTTTAAGCAACATATCGGCTCCAGTTTGAATTTCACCGCGATCAAAAAACAAATGCAAACCCAACAGCCAATAAGGCTCACCCAATTCCGGATCAAAAGTCACAACTTTTTCCATCAACTTAACCGCTTCATCGCTCCGCTTGCGATCGATCAAAAAGCGCGCATAACTAAAATACATCTGCTGGCGCTTGGGGCTTAACTCAATGCCTTTCAAATATTGCGCCTCGGCAATAGCTGAATCCACGGGCACATAACGGCTCATGGTTTCGGCAAACCGCGCGTAGACAAAACACGAATGTGCATTATTGGGATGACGCGCCATATAGTCATCCGAAATTTTAATGATTAGATCGTGCCACTCGCGCCAAAATGGCATAGTTTCCAATTTGCCGCTTTCCACTAAACTGATAAAATTGCGCGCTTGCAAAAAAGTCTGCTCATCCAGATAAAAAGTCTGAACCGCATAAGATTGCTTAGCTTCTTTAAAAGCCTGCTCGTACTGCCCAAACGAAAAAGATTTATTCGATCGGATAGATAAAACCGAAGACCAAAAAGGCAAAATTGTAGTTCTCCAAACCAGGCAGGCGGCAGCGATCTGCAGAATGATAAAAATCGCGAGCGCCCAAGATGTGCTCTTTGGTTTTTCGGGCACGACATCAGGCAAACTTTGAGCCTGAAAAGCAAACCCCGAAAAACCCGCGGCAATCACCAGCGCAAACAACAGATAGCTCATGGAGAACAGCGCCGGGTGATCAAACACAAATAAATTTTGCACAAAGTACGCCACGGGCAAAGCAATGAGCACGCTGACAATGGGAACATCAATCCATTTTTTTCGATAAGAACGGATGATGGAAACATATAACGAAATGTACATGGCGGCAAAAGTTACGAAGCCCAATAATCCGGTCATGGACAGCACATCCATCACCGTATTGTGCGCGCGGTCAAACCAAGTTTCGTAATAGCCGAAGCGCAATGATTCAGGATTATATTTTTCATTAAACAACACATGAAAAGTATCCAGGCCATAGCCGGTGATCGGCCGATCCAAAAATCCCTTCCATGCGATCTCCCAAGCAATCAAACGCGTGCGCGAGGCGCCGGAAAAATTCGTGAAGCGCGCCAACGTAGAATTACGCACCAGATCCGTATTGCGGAATGCGAACAACGCGCCGTAACTGATAAAACACAGTAAAATGAATGCCGTAAAACCGCGTTTAACTTTTTTACCGGGAGTCAAAATCGCATAAGTTATAGCGAAAATTAAAATTCCGGCTCCCAAACCAACCAAAGCGCCGCGTGATTGAGCCAGAATAAAAGCTCCCACATCCAATAATCCGATAAAAATATAAAAGATACGCATTTGACGACTAGGGCTTTTCATCCAAAGCAAGGCTAAAAAGAACAAGTTAAAAATCTGATACGCGGCCATGTAAATCGGATTATCCAGCAACCCGCCCAAGCGCTCGCTCACCGGAAACATCAAGAGTTGAGGAAAGGGTTTTTGCAAAATAGTGACTATGGCCATAAAAGCCGAAAGTCCGATTTCATAATTCAATAATCTGCGCCATTGCGGCCAAGTTTTTAATGTGCCAACCGCCATGCTAAGCCAGGCCAAAAAATGCAACAGAGTAAATAATCCGTTCATGCGCTCCTGGTTACCCCACCAAGAACGGGTGGGATCAATGGAAAATATGACTGAAACTCCCAGCGCGATAAAATACGCCACGATGGAAATATAGAGCAGTGAAAATCTCGGTCGATAGCGCGGCTCAAACCAAGCCAAGGTTAAATAAGCCGGAAAGGTTAAACCGATTAAGAATTGAAAGTAAAGCAGTTTAGAAAATACGAAGGGAAAAATCACGATAGGCCAAAAAAATAAAGGCATGAGCAACCCGCCGTAAATGCCGATATACGTGACAATCCTAAGAATCTGAATGAGTTTTTGACGTTGCATGCCCAGTACTACAACTTCGATCTAAAAAGATGAAGTTGCGATGTGGTTAGTGAATAATAATTTTAAGTCTTTTTGCGAAAAATCTTCGGCCTCCGGTTATTTTAAGATAATGCTCCCGTACATAAACATGCCAGAGTCTTATCGAAGTTGTAGTACTGGGCATAGTCCGAAGACAATAGCACGATTAATTTTCTCATGTCTAATGCCACAAATGCCCCCAAGAAGGATACGGATGTATCCATTGGGTGTAAGCGAGGACGGTGCGACGACGCGAGCTTCGCCAACGGCGAAGACGAGCGAGGAGACCCGCAGCACACCCAATGGATACATCCGTATCCTTTCGCCCCAAAACCAAAGACCCAGCCGAGGCCGGGTCTTGGTTTTTTAGCTTATAGACTTGATTACAAGCTTAAGCTTTGCGTCTGGCTGATATCTTCAACATAGACATCGTTGGTCCAGTCGCGTGATCCGGCAGATGTTCCCACAGCAGAGCTATGCGGAACTTCTGAATTATCGGACCAGAGGAAGGTGCCGGCATAGAACCTGGTTGGGGATGCCGGGGTTGACGATGGGGCAACGCCCACATCAACCGAGTAAATGTCCGTGCTCGTCGCTAACGGCGAAACCGCAAAGTTTGAGGTTAGGTAGCCTGTAACGATCGGAGCATTGGCATCGCGGTAGAACGAGAGTGAAACGTTCTGACCCGAAGCTGCGCCAGCAACTGTGGCGTGCAGTGTATATACATTACCCGAGCCGGAGACTGTCTCCTCATTTGTAAAGCTCACGGTTATGTAACCTGCCGACTGGATAGCGGCAATCGTACCGGATTCAACATCGTGATCTTCCCTGGTTGACGATGTATATGTCACGGCAAAGTCTGCCAATGTCATATCCGATGAACCTCGGCGTACGCGGAAGTTGCTCAAAGTGGTTGCACTACCCTTAGAGAGGGAGAATGTAACTTGCTTCAAGGCGACTGAACCAGCTGAATCGGCGGCCACCTGGAACTTGATCAAATCTTGATCAATGTTAGCCAGCGTGGTTGAGGACAAAGCTTGTTTGGTCACAATCGGCTTGCTCTTGCGCGTAACCATGTTGTTGCCATGAGCGGCATTGGTGGTGGAAGCGTAAACGCGTTCACCAGAAGCCAGACCCGTGGCGCGAATGTTAGCGCTTGTGTAGTAGTTCGCATCCCATTCTCCAGTGATCAAGCTATCCTTCAAACCCATGGCCGGGAGCATACCCGAGCGATGTACGCCCGAGGTGGCGCCGGAAACCGTGGATGAAGCTTGGGTGGCTGAAAGTTTGGCCCAGACCTGGAAGCTAACTGAACCATCCTTCGGGACTGTGATCTTGTTGTTGGTCAAATCAATATCCTTGGTGCCGGATGCGCCGGAAGACAAGATATCTTGACCCTTTACCACTCCAGCGCTCGCAATGGCCACCACGGTCAAAGCCGAGTTGTCAGAGGCAGCGCTACCAGCTGTTGAGCTGGCTAGAACCGCGATACGATCGAGTACCACGGCTTCGTACTGGGCTGTGGCCTTGTATGAAGCAAATGGTACCCAGACATCCTTACCCGCCACAACGATGGCTGACGAAGGATGGGCATCACTATTATAAGTAATGGTACCGCTATTCATGATGGTTTGTTTGACTGACGGAGCAGCGCCAGTGGCGTTAGCAATAACTGCTGCGGCCAGAGTCGGAGTGACGGTGTTAGCATCGTTATCCTGTGCTGAAACATTTCCAGTGGACGCAATACCAACTGAAATCTGGTCATAAGGCGAGGTGGTTGAAGCAGTTGAGCTAAAAGAAGCTTGCACTACCAAGCTCGTGCTGCCACCTGCCGCGATGGTCAAATTCATGTTAGAGATTTGAGCTGTACCCAGAGTTGTATCCGGAGCTTTTGCTACGCCCACTTGTACACCGTCCTTCCAAATGGAAAGCGAGGTGACGCGCTCATCGCAATTCGCCAAAGCGCCAACCCCCCCAAAGGCAGCGCCTAAGGAGACAAGCTGAGCCTGACAAGTCAAGGTAACGCTGTTCACAATAACAGGAGATTGAGCGCCGGCTGTAAAGACTAGGCCGGCAACCGGAATACCCTGTTGCTTCTTCACGATAGTACCGGTGGACGGTGAACCGGCCAATGCGATACTAAGGCTTGAAGACTTGACGTTCTGCTGGTTGCCCGTAACTGAAGCGTTGGGCACGATCTTGGAAACTGCCAAGAATTCGCCCGTGTCCACAATGCGGACATCGCTCGCGCCAAAGACTACGCCGCTAGAACCTAAGGTAACTTTATAACCGCAATCATCGCTACCATAGAATTCGCCGGTTACATCTTCTGAATTGGCCAAATCAGCTGTGATGGCCAAATTCAATGTCTGACCTGCTGTCATGTTAAAGGTGTCAGACAAAGTAATAGTTCCAGAACCAGTCGAAGCATCAGCTAAAGATGTAGAAAACTCGGTCGGACCCATAATGGTCGCGCCCGTGTCTTCGTTCTTAATCTTAATGGAACGGAAATAATCAGTTCCGTCCAAAGCTGTGCCTGTACCTGTACCAACCACATAGCACAATGTACCCGCGCTCTTATCAATGGAGAAGCGGATATTGCGCACCTCAATATTGTTCTCCGAGGTCAGAGCAAAGCGATACAAAACTACGCCTTGCTTGCCCTTGGCAATATTTTGGGTGGCTGGACCGTTATACGCGTTGGTCAAAGCTCCGCCTTGAGTTGTAACTTCGATGTATTCGCTGGATGTTCCGCCATCGAAGGAACCCTGGCTGACAGCTGTACAACCGCCATCCGTGGCCGCATTGCCGATACAAATGGCCGCACCTGTGCCATAGACCACGTCTACAGCGTGAACATCCGTGGTGTATTCCACATAAGTTCGGATGGTGCGATCCGCGCGTCCGGCTGTATCAGCCTTCAACGAGAAGATACGAGTTGTACCATTCGGAATGACATAGGGCGTGTCAAGGTTGAGCACGATTCTGCCTGCACTTGTTATCACAGCCGATGAAGCTACCAAGGTGCTGCCCTGATAGAGCTTGAGATTGGTAACATCTGCATTAGTGATTGAGCCCGCTTGATACAAGGTGATGGCTTCAACGCGAATATCGTTCGTGTTGGCAGTCATCTTAAAGTTGGAAATTTCAACATCCTTTGCTCCAACAGTCGGGTTGCCTGGGGTGGTGCCCTTTAAGACATCCAAGCGCCCGGAGCTGGACGATCCAACGGTGAACGAGTTGCCGCGCACCGGGAAAGTTCCAGAGACAACCACGCCGTCGTTAACCACGACTGATCCTGCATCCAAAATTTCAATGGCATGCTGGCCGCCGGTGGAGGACGGGGTGGAGAAATCACCATACACGTAGAGGTAAACAGATACGCCTGCTGTTACCGCGACGCTTAAGCCGCTGAAAGTGGCTTGGTGAGTTTGTGAGTTGATGGTGCGTCCGGTGGTCAAACGATTGCCGCTGGCATCATATAGATAAACGTTTGAGAAATCCGAAGAGCTACCAACGCCCACGCGATGGATGGTGAGGCTGGTGACTGTTGCTGTGCCCGAAGCTACATCAACTTTAAACTTAGCTAGTTTAACTGATGAAGCATTCTTGGTCACAGTGACGCCTGCCGGGGTGTCGTTCGCCAGGCTGACTTGCAATGAGCCAGTGACTGGAGCGACTGAAGTGCTAACCGTATCAGCAACCAATGTCTCGGCTGCTGCTACATCAGCTCCGGCTGGATAGCTAACAGTGGTCAGGATAGCAAAAGCCGTATCAATCTTATTTGCGTCTAAAGCGGTTTGGGAAGCAAATTTACGCTTTTGTCCATCCCAGACTAGGTAATAGTTGGCATCACCCGTGTAATTTACAACTTGGCCGTTGGGGTGAGCTGCCGTGGCGACTGAAGATCCGACCGTGTAGTTCACGAAGAACGGATCCGGTACGTCATCGATGCGTGTGGCCCAATTATCTCCGTAGAGACTCTTAGCCACAGCTTCGGACTCTACCCAATGAAGAATACCCGTGGGGGATACGGCGTATACCTTAGGGTCGGTTGTGATCTTTATTAAGCGAGTACCGGCGCGATAGGTGACGTTGCCGCCAATACTAATGGCCGCGAGTTCTGCATCGGTAATGGTTTTAACCGCTGAGAAATCTTTGTACCATGTGAAATAAGTCTTCTCGTTCGGGAAAACATAGCGCTTTCCGTTAGCGGCATAGTAATAGACCGCTTGACCTGAAGCCTTGATCAAATCACCGGCTACCACGGATGAGGCCACGGCCGCGTTGGCAAAACCCAACGAGCCAAAGCTCACCGAGGAGACAATGGTCATCAACGCCACAAAGTAGGAGAAGATTTTCTTTATCGATTTAATCATAGATAACCTATAAGGTTGTGTGTGTGATCTCGGATCCTTGCGAATCGCGCGATCACGTTAATTGTTTTTTTTGAATAATGACTTGAGTTGACCGGCCTTGCGGCCGAGTTTCGACCTTTATAAACTCAGTCAACAGCGAGGATCAAACTTGAACGGACGCGGCGCTTTTCAGCGCTCTCCCGCCCGTCAGGGAGCCCGTCTTAATGACCGACACCCTGTGAGGCGTACGCGCAAAATAAAATTTTAAGGAGTTGCGCTCGAGGTCGTGGTCTGATTTGGCGCTTCGAGCGTACTGGTGGCTGATGGCTCAATAGGTTGGGTGGATGAAACATCAAATAGATTGGCGGGCTGGACTGCGGCAAATGCTTGCAGTGTGGCCTCTTTGGTTTGCGCCAAAACATCTTTGAGTGTGGGCGGCAGTGGCGCTGTGCCTGTGGCCGCGATTAAAATGGAAGACGTGGCGGAGACGATGGTAGAACCGCCTGTGGCGCTGGCCACGGTCTTGCTTAGATATTCAATCGCCTCCATCACTTCGGTTTGAGCAATGGATTGGTCTGACTCTTCGTGTTGCTCCACCATTACCTCCAACGCCTTAACCACCGTGCCTGCGGCCGCGGCTTGCGCCTCGGTCACTTTATCCTGCGTCTCTTGAGACAACGAAGATTTGGTGGCTTGTAAAACTTGCACCAACTCATTGCTGGTTTGATCCACCAATTTTGCCGCGGCTACAGCCTCGCCCGGTTCAGTGGCAGCCGCGCGCACATCCTCCAGTTGTTCTTGAACCGTGCTCAAATCGCGCTTGAGAATCTCGGCGGCTTTTTGCACGCGCTCCGAAGTTTTGGCTTCGCTTGAACCTGAATTGGCAATCTGTTTTAAATCCTGACTGCGCCGCGTGGCAAACTCAACTTTTAATTTTAACTTTTCTCCTTTATCTGAAGTCCAAGCCAAACGAGCTTGTTCAGTCACCAACTTTAATGAATATAAAAAGTCGCCGGGCAATGAGCGTTCAGCCGCAGATACCGAAGCTGATGAAACTCCCAGCACCACCGCAAAAATCGAAAGCACGGCCAGCACTGGCCCGCGCACCACTTGAAGAAACCTGACCGGAACAAAATATTGATAAAAATATCGGATGGTCTTGGTAGTTTGAACCGACTCACCGGCCAAAGAATTTTTGGCCTGCATGAGCAAAGTCCGGCGCGTAGCATTAACCCACGCTTGGTTTGGTTCCACGCGATTGTTGATATTTCTTAAAGCGTTTATCCTTTTTTCAAGATCTCCCATACTTTTATTCTTAATCGGACGATTGGCTCAAGCTATTTCTTTTAAAGTTTTTATGGCGCGGTGAAAGATCACTCGCACGTGCCCCGAAGTCTTCCCTAGTATCTCCGCGATATCCGCAAAGGCCAAACCATCGATCAGCCTCAAGGCCACCACGTCGCGATAATCATCCTTTAACTTTTCAAGTTGGCGCAGAATCAGTGACATCTCACCCCTGGCTTCTACCAAATCCTCTCCCCGCCCCTGATCCGAAGTCTTTTCCAGCTCCATGTATATAGACGTATCACCTTGGGTAATTGTTACAGTCGCTGACAGGCTTTGATCGGGTTTTTGCGCACGATAAAAATCCGCGATCAAATTTCTGGCCACGCGGTACAAAAGCGCCCTCAAATTAGCCACTTCGTTGTGATCTTGAAGATAGTTCCAAACCTTGGTAAAGGTCTCGGCTGTTATGTCTTGCGCCTCTTCTTTGGAAGGTAATTTAAGCAAAGTAAAGCGATAAATAGCTTTAACATAGCGGTCATAAATTTTCGCAAAAGCCTCGGGATCGCGCTTTGTCCTAATGCGAAAAAGAAGATAACGATCAATTAAATTTGACATTTGCTTCTCTTATCTGGGGCGAACAGCGCTGAGGATATTGGCGCTAGAGTAATCGGAAAACCGAGAAATGGCAAGGCTAAAAAATCCTTTTTTCCCTTGTCCACAGTAGTGTTGACAAATCCTGTGTTGATAACTACCATTCCCCTATGCCTCAAAGCCCTAACCAACCTGAATCCGAATCCGGCGACAATGTTGAAGTGGTTCGCGTTTCCATCTCCGAGGGAGCGCGCTTATTCGGCATTCATTCGCGCACCATCAGACGCGCCTTGGCTCAAGGACAGATCCGCTACATCGTAGTCTGCGGCCGCTATAAAATTAATTTTGAATCGCTCTTGCGCTGGTCCCAACGCCAACCCACAGTGCAAAAAAAATTAAACGCCCAAGGCATTGGCCAATGGGTATCCAAATGGAAAATCCGCAATCCCAAGTATTCTCCCCACAAACCCGGGGTCTGACCCCACAAAAAAATTATTCTATTATCCCCTGCCCCGCGGCTTTGGAGTCAGACATCAAATTCGTATCTTGCGCCGCGGCTGTGGCTGTAAAGACTATTGCTGATTCAGCATCCAGCGCGCGCGCTGAACTTTTTTGAATCAGCGTCCCGGTCTGACCGCGATCAGCCAGTGCCGGAGTATATTCAATTTCAAACGCGAAATTTATCGGCACATCGCCGGTTGCAGATAAAAATGGAATGGACCAAATCACTTGCGTATCATCTGCGCTAAAGTCTCCAGCCACCGGCGCAACAAATTTTCCCGTAGCTCTAACGCCCGCGCCCAAAGTCGTTTGCAAAGTCAAATTTTTTAAATCCGTTTCCGTGGGTCCGACTGACCACACAATCCAATACGAAGTAGTCTCGCCCACTCGCGGCGGCAGTGAACCCACGCCGAGTTGATCGCCGGTCTCGGCAAAAAATCTAGCCGCAGCTTTAAATGCCAACTCCGTAGAAAGTATTTCGACTGAACGCCGACCGACGATTGAAACACCCTGGCGTTTGCAAACCGGAAGCGCTGACCAACTGGCGGTCGAAGTTGCGCCGCCGGCTGTGAGCGGTATAAAAATTTTCCCGCGCCCCGCATTTAAATTATAAACGCCCGCCGCCTGATCATCAGTCGCAATACGCCGCGGATGATAAACTCTCAACTCACAAGCCTCGGCGGAAGAATAATCAATACTGATCAACTCGGTATCAGATGAAACGTCGACCGGCATTTGGATTGAAACATCCAGCGGCTTAACTAATTTCACATCCATTTCATAAACATTCACCGGCCAAGACGCATCCTCAACTTGCCAAGCAAAACTCGCTTGAGTGGAAGAGGTTTGTTCATCC
>JAGVIJ010000074.1 GCA_020056125.1 bacterium
ATATTCCCCACTTCAATGGCGCGAACTTCTTTAACCGGGCCCGAACCATCGGGTGCCGAATCACCGGTTTTCATTTTGGGATACAGCTCCTTGTTCCAAGCATAATCTCCGGCTTGATTCATAAAAATCGTGTCCTCCCCGCTCTCCGTGGGCATTTGAAACTCATGGCTGACCTTGGAGAATGCGCCGCCTGAAGCCTCGGTGGGCACGGCGTTAATTCCACAGCGCGCAAACACGCGCTGATAAGCGGCTAGGGCTTTGTCGTAATACGCTTCCATATCTTCCTCGCTGGTGTGGAAGCTGTAGAGATCTTTCATGTTGAATTCGCGGCCGCGCAAGATGCCGGACTTGGCGCGCAACTCATTGCGAAATTTGTCTTGAATTTGATAAATCGCAAACGGAAAATCTTTATAGGAATGCGCGAACTTTTGCGCCAACGGAGTAACAATCTCCTCGTGCGTCCAGCCTAAACCCAAATCGCGATCGCCCAAGCCTTGAAATTGAAACATGACTTCGGGGCCGGGATTTTCCCAGCGTCCGGATTTTTTCCACGGTTCAGCCGGCAATAAGGCGGGCATAAGAACCTCCTGACCGCCAATGGCCTCCATCTCCTCGCGCACAATGGCTTGGATTTTGCGCAAGACGCGCAAGCCCAGCGGCAAGTAAGTATAAACGCCGGCCATGAGCTGATCCACAAAACCGGCTTGAATGAGCAAGCGGGCATTGGCTGATTCAGCCTCCTTGGGCGGCTCCTTAAAAGATTTGGTGAAAAGTTGTGTCATTCGCATAAATTTTTATGATGTATAGTGCCAGCTAGATCTAACGACCCAACCGCGCGGCGTAAGCAAATTGATTAAAATATTTCTCCAGCGATTCAAGAGTTACATTATACTGGTTTTCACCATAAAACACATCGCAGACTATTTCGCGCGCCCGCGTGATTTCTTTAAGCCGATGCCGCAAGCGGGAATCCGCCAAGGTTAAATCGAATAATTCCAGAGCGCGTTCCAAGGCTTTGTCGCGCTGTTCCACATCTCCTTTGCGCTGACGAATAATCGCCCGCCCCACTTCACTGCCAATATTACCCATCTGCTCCATGAGTGAAAGTTTAAACCACGGCCCCTGCGCCAGTTCTTTGTGCCAAACGACCTGTATCATAAACTATTTAATCAGCGATTCTACTACCTCGGCTATCTTCTGTCGCCGGGTCGCATCTTCCACTCTGCGTGAACGATTCCCAAGCCGCGGACGAAGATTGATCATGGAATCAAATTCAATCATCTCCTCACCGGATTTATCGGGATAAATATTGATACCCCACAAATCATCTTGCAGAGATCCGTTTTCCAACAGGTACTTTTCTTCATCCGCATGAAGCTCTCCGCCGATAGCCATCAATTTACGACTCACATCCACCACGGCTTTGACCATATCGCCGTATCTCTCTTCGGCTATTTTTTTTAACTCTTCTCGCACCATGGGCTGGGCGACTAATAATATATCAGACATGCCTTTTTCATTCATATTTAATGCACGACTTTAAAGCTTTTTGATCTTAAGACACAGGATTATAGATGTAGCTTATCGGAGAAAACCAAAAAGGCCAAATGATGATCAATATTTTTGTCTTAAAAATCACTAAAACGCTTAATTGACAACCCCTCTTGGATGGTCTTATATGGATATAAGAACCTTGACAACCTATAAATCTCACTCAAAACAAAAGGAGGCTGGATCATGAACGCGCTAAAAGGTGTATTGATCGTTCTTATTTCGCTACTGCCTGCATGCAACTGCGGCTCTAGTTCACAAGAAGAATCGAGCACCACAAACCAGGGCGATGCTTCAGTCGACTCTGGCCAAATCGACCGCGATGGAGACGGCTACACCGAGGAAACCGGTGATTGCGATGACATGGACAATGATGTCCATCCGGACGCAGACGAAATCTGCAATGGGGCAGATGACAATTGTAACGGAGAAGTAGATGAAGGCAATCCTGAATACGATTACCCGTGCGACACGGACAATCTTGGTGTCTGTGCTGAAGGTTTCACTAAGTGCCAAAATGGTTTGCTGACATGCAAACAAATCACACTAGCCAGCCTTGAGCTGTGCAATGGATTGGATGACAACTGCGACGGGCAGGTGGATGAAGATGATCCGGAAAGCGGTGATCTTTGCTTCACGGCCCAACCCGGAGTTTGCAACGATGGATTGACCAACTGCCAAGATGGCCACTGGATCTGCACGCCAAATGCACAACCTACCGATGAGGCCTGCAACGGCTTGGATGATAACTGCAACGGGCAGTCAGACGAAGGTAATCCGG
>JAGVIJ010000046.1 GCA_020056125.1 bacterium
ATAAAAAGAAACTTTTTTGAACGGCTGCTTTTGTCCCAACATATTTAGAGCCGCTGTCTTGCCTTGTTCTTGCGCATTAATCCACGCGCCTAAAATCACTTGGCCATCCATAATCAAATCGCGATATTCAGCCACATCTCCGGCCGCCCAAACATCCGGCACGCTGGCCTCAAGGAATTCATTAGTGATAATGCCGCGCTTAACTTCCACACCGGATTGCTTGAGCCATTCATGCGGACAAACCACTCCCACACCAAAAATCAGCAGGTCGCACGGCAGTTCAGTTCCGTTTTTTAAAACAACTTTGGTCACACGCTCCGCGCCTTGAATGTCTTTTAGCTCGGACGAACCGTAAATTTTTACGCCGCCTTGTTCTAAAATATTCTCTATCAACTGACCGGATAGCGGATCCAAAACCGGTTCCCAGCAATGCTCGGTGTCAAACACCATGGAAACTTCCAAACCTTTTTGCCTAAGCAGATCAGCCATTTCAAACCCGATAAAACTCCCACCCACCACCACGGCGTGCTTGGCGCTCTCTGCGGCTTGCATCATGCCTTGGCCGTCTTCCAGCGTGCGCACATGAAAGATCCCTTGCTTATCCGAACCCGGAATGGGTAGATGGCGCGCGCAAGCGCCGATGGCTAATAATAATTTATCGTACCCGAGCGTTTGCCCGTCATCCAAGGTAATGACTTTTTTTGCCGCGTCCAGACCAACCGCGCGTTTGCCGGGCAAGAAATTAATTTTATTTTTTTCATACCAATCCTTGCTCTTGAGCCAAATCTGCTCAAACGGAACTTTACCCAAAAAAATATTGGGTTTGGAAATCATCACGCGGGAATACAAGCGATGCGGTTCTGCGCTGACTATGGCCACCGTAGCCTCCGGATTATTTTTACGCATAGTCTCCGCGGCCGTGGTGCCGGCTACGCCGCCGCCGATGATCAGGTATTGGAATTTTTGCATATTACGGATAGATCTGTTTGCCGGCTTTGTCGAAAAGCAAAATGGCTTTGGTAGGGCAAGCCTCGGCTGACATCTTGAGCGTTTCATCATCCGCCGCGTTAGGATCGATTACCACGGCTTTGTTCTCGCCATCCAGCTCATAAGTTTCAGGCGCTACCGTGAGACAGGCTGCGGCGCTGATGCAAAGATCGCGATCCACCACGATTTTGCCGATTTCTGAACCCTCGCGAGTGCGCAGATATTCTGTTTGATTAGACATAAAAAAATTAAAAAATGATTAAGCGTTTTTATAGCTTACAATATGGGGTGGCAGGGGTCTAGAGTCTAAAAAGCCCCGACATAACACCGAGGCTTTTTACTTTTCACGAAAAAACTATTTTTTATTCGCGACAATCGCGCCCACAATCGCGCCGTTGATTACGCTGATGATCAAAGCTTGAATGAGCCAATACAATACTACGACCGGGGAGATATCCATGTAAAACGGCATGGTGACCATCCCGCTGAACGCGCCCAATAACCAAACCAGGAGGCCATAATTTATTCCCTTTCTCACACCCTTGGCCGGTAGAACTTTGGCGAATTGAGCGAAGATGAAGACAAAAATAAATGCGATCACTAAGCCCAGCGCGTAGTTCAAAATCAAATTTAGCGGGGCTGCCATGTTAGCCGGATCTTGCCAAATGATGGGTTGAATTTGATAAATCCAATTAAACAACCAACCGCAAGTCAGCAAACGAAACGCTGTGCTCGCGAGCCAAACTCCCACGGCCGCTAAAATAATTCTTTTAATGTTCATGTTGCACCTCCTTTCAATTAAAAAATAATATTGCGTCCATTATACCATCTTTTGGTTCAAAATGGTGTAGCGCTTATTCCTCCCCTTAGATTAAGGGCGTAAAGCCCCGTGGGGCCACGCCCCTCTACGGGGGAGGCTGGAGGGGTTAGAATCTGCGTCATAAAATCTTTGGGCTAACCCCCTCGTGCTCCCCCTTGCCCCAAGGGGGAGATTTTTTGGCGGCTGGTCTAAAATATGCTATGATTAATTCCATATGGAACAATATCTTCAGCAAAACGCCTGGCTCTTAGCCTTAGTCATCCTTTGGACCTTGCCATGGAAAGCCGTGACGCTCTGGAAGGCCGCGCGCTTAAAACAAAAAGTCTGGTTCGTGATTCTGCTCTGCGTTAATTCCATGGCTCTCTTGGAAATTATTTACATCTTTTTGGTGACGCGGAAGAGAGAGAAGCACGCTTAAATCAAAACGAAATACCCCCCCGACTAAGTCGAGGGGTTTATTAAAAATGTCCCCCGATAACTATCGGGGGACATTTTTCTTTTTGATTGGAAGATTAACGGTATGAACCGCCTCCGCCTCCGCCGCGATAATTTCGCGGGCCGCTGTCTCTTCGTCTTTGACGATTACACTCGAAGCAATAAATCTTGCCGTAAGTGCCATCTTCTTTTAATGTGGGTTCAAAAGGCAAGCGATCAATTGCCGCGTTGCATTCTGCACATTTCAAACTTAATCCGGAGACATCAAAAGTTTGTCTCTGCGGACGATCGTTTTGTTGAAAAGCCATCTCAATATGTCACCTCACTTTCTTTTTGCCCCTCTAAAGGATATAAAGCCTCTAAATGGACGGATGCGGTGACCTGCTTTGATCGCTCTTCAACTTAGTCGGTTGACGCGAAACTAATCGCAATGTTTCACCTTGCGTAGCAAGATAGCATAAACCATGCCCAGCGTCCAGTTCCCTTTAAAAAGCTCTGTCTTGCATCAAACCTTCAGCCCTTGACGAAATTTCCTCTGGCGGGGGGGGTATTGCGCATTTTATTGCGACCTGTAGTCAACCATTGTATAATTATAAACAAAGAAGCTCATAAGAGGCTCTAGGAGGAGGCTTAAGTAGAGGCTCATAAATTTTTTTAATTTATGGAACTCGAATCAAAAGAAGATTATAAGTGTAAACACTGCAATAAACTTTTATTTAAAGGATTCTTGGTTAGAGATGGGCACATAGAGATAAAGTGCAAACATTGTAAATTTATTAATACTTTTAACATTAATAATAAAAATAACGAAGCTACGCCTAAAAGCAACTAAAGTTAAGTTTATTTAAAATGTTTGTTCATCAACATAAGAAACTCTCGAAGTTCAAATCAAATGAGTTTTTTATGTCTTTTTTTCGCCTAAATAATGCCCCTTTCGCTTTCTGCGGGGGGGGGTCTAAAGAGGAATTAAAATTTGCATTCTTTTCAGAATGTTTTTTTGTTGCAAAAATAAAAATTTATGAGAGCGCCAAAATTTAAAAAATCAAATCTAAAATCCATTTTGTTCTATTATTCTATTTTTTTCTCAACCATTTTGGCGGTTGGCGGATTTTATACCGCCAGATCAAAAAGTGAGATTATCAGTAGTTTTTTGTTTTTGCCGGTGACGATTTTACTTTGGCTCAATCTGATTCAAAGGCGAAAAGAAAAAAATGAAAAAACACCCGGGTAAACCACTAATTAAATTAAAGGTCGAAATTAGTTAGCCGCCAAGCCATAAAAAAGAAAGATCGAAGTTAAATTAAATTTTTAAATTGCCTTAAAAAATTATGAGTAAAAATAAATATATACGAGCATCAACCGCAGTTGCGATTGGAATAGGCGTAGGAGCGATGGTATTTTTTGCGACAGCGCGTGTAAGCCTGGCTCTCACCTCAACCATTATATCCTCGGCCACCTCGCTGCAACGAATACGCGTGGACTATACCGACGTACAAGCCGCGCCCGATCTGGTGGGAGACGGCAGTTGGAAGAGGTTGATCGTGAGAACCGTGCCTAAAGCTGAATATCTTTTAGGGGTTGTCACAAAGACCAATATTGGATTCACCGGGCCAAATCCCGTCTCGCCGGGCAAGCAAATAGTCGTTTTTGCGGACGCGGTGCGTATTGAGGATGCAGATGGAGGCCAGTACAGCGCCGGTGATTTTGCCATGCCCCCAAACCTTGAGCACGATGATACTCTGGAAAATCGATTCGGCAATGGCATGGAGTACGGTTTCTATAGTGAAGATACTGATCTCAAATTGGTTTACTATATCAAGGGAATGGACTCTGAGACACAACAACCAATTGATCTTAATACTCTTTCCGCCGGCCAATTTGATGTCTATTATCTAATAACGTCCGGAAAGTAATAAGTGCAAAATTATTATGTTTAGTCTTAGTCTTAGCCAAAAGTGCACATCCGGGCTGATCCTCGTGCTGACTCCGTTAACCTTGGGTGTGTTGGGTTGGGAAATCCATAATGTCATAGTTGATTTTAAAGAAAATCAAGTGGAAGCCAAAATGGTTGGAAAAATAAAAAATCAACAGCCAGTGTTTTTGGATCGACCCGCTCCCCAACCAGGAGATGATTCGGAGTTTCGCAAGACCTACCATGCAAATTTAGTGGAAAGTCGTGTGGCCGCAGCAATGATGAAGAGTGAAATTAAAGAAGAAAACACCCAAATTTGCGAGCAAGCCTTTACTGCCTATTATGGCAATCTGAATGAAGAATCAGCTCGTCAAGCGCTGATGATAATTCACGCGTATTGCCCATCTGCCTCAAGAAAATAAGATTGGCTACGGCGGGATGGTACATTATGAAAAAATGGTCAAAAATTTTTAGGAAAACGCTAGTAGCCCTACTGGTTATCTCCTTTTTTTACTCGCCATTTTCTATTCTCCGAATTCCCGCGGCCTCTGCGGCCAATAATAATGGCATGGTGATTTATGGCGATGCGGCTACCGCCATCCCCAAATACCGCACCTGGGATGGGACGAATTTTAGCGGCATTGGCAGCGCTCAAACCACAGTTGCTTCTGTTCAGTATGTGGTAACCAAAGAAGCGCCAGGTCGGAATGAAAAAATTCTAGGCACCATGGCCTCTACCGGCGCCATTCATTTTCAAGTTTGGAACGGTTCGACCTGGGGCAACCTCATCAACCCCGGCGCTGTCGGCGCAACCAATGACGCTGAACGCGGTTTTGATATTGCGTACGAACAAATATCAAGCCATGCGCTGATTGTTTATGAAAAAAACACCACGTCAGATACGAACGTCTATTATCAAGTTTGGGATGGCGCAAGTTGGGGAGGAGAACAGACGCTCACTTATTCCAGCGGAGTCAATGGCAATATCTTATGGGTTAAGCTGGAAGTTAAGCCGTTCACTGATGAAGTGATGCTGGTAACCGAGGATTCAAACTCCGATATTCGCGGCATTGTTTGGGACGGTTCCAGCTGGGTCAACGAGCAGTTGCTGACTGACACCGCCTCCATCGCCACCTCTGATCCTTTTGATGCGGCGTATGAGAATTCTTCTGGCGATGCCTTGGTCATGTATGGCACGGGCACGGCGCTGGATTTTTGGACCTATGCCGACGGGGTCTGGACCGATGGCACTGGCGGAGGCGCAGTATGTACAGAAACCGGCACTGGCAACGCCTGCATCACAACCGCCGCCGCTGTCCATCAGGTAAAACTTTCTCCGGGCAGAAACAATGACTACATTGCCATGATTTTGATGGATGCCGGCGCTGATGTCTCGGCTCAAATATGGAATGGTATGACATGGCTGGGCATTCCTTCAGCCCAGGCGACCTGGGATGAGACGGCGGCTGAATTACCCTCTCTGACTATCCGCTCACGAACCGTAGAATCAGCTTTTGAAACGGCGGGCAATCGTTTTATGTTTGCCTTTGCTGACGCTAATGCGCTACTTGTTGATTATTTTTTCTATGATTTGGACACCGGGCTATGGTACACGGGGAATGGAGTAACTCAAATAACGGACATTAATACCATTACCACCCAAACACCAACCTGGACTGATGATGTGGAAACCATCCGTCTCGATGCCAACCCTGACGATAATTCCCAAATCATGATCACCGGCATTGATCTGTTAAACATCGTCCGCACCTTTTTATGGAACGGTTCTGCTTGGACGACCCCCACCCAAAGCAGCCACGGAACCACAGGCATTGATTATATGGACGGGGCTTGCTTCACATGGGATTTCAGTAACACTTCCCCCAATACCCCTTCTAACAGTACGCCGTCCAATGGCGCCGCTAACCAATTATTAACGCCCGCTCTTTCCGCATCAGCTTTTTCCGATCCAGATGGCAATTCGCACGCCGCCTCACAGTGGCAAGTGGATAACAACTCTGATTTTTCATCACCGGAGTTTGATTCTGGAGAGGATGCAGCCAACAAAACCAGCATCACCGTATCCCCTGCAATCTCTCTTAACACCACCTATTATTGGCGCGTCCGCTACAAAGACAACTCCGGCAAACCGGGCGCATGGAGCGCCTATTCAACCTACACCTCATTTACGACCACGCAAAAACCCGCTACCCCGACCAATACTTCTCCGGAAGATAGTGCTAATATTTCTGACTCGACTCCAACCTTAGAATCTTCTGCATTTTCCGATCCGAATGGCGATTCCCATGCCGCGTCTCAATGGCAAGTAACAACCGTTTCAGGCGACTATGGCTCGCCCATCTTTGATTCCGGAGAAGATACAACCAATAAAACCAGCATCACAGTTTCACCGGCGCTGGCTTTTGGTGATACATACTATTGGCACGTGAGGCACAAAGATAACAAAGGCGCTTGGAGCGACTATTCCGCTCAAACCTCCTTTAATCTTTTGAATACTCCGCCGGATACGCCGACCAACACCACTCCAAGCAATGGCGCAACAAATCAACTGCTAACGCCTACATTGGTGGCCTCGGCTTTTAATGATTCTAACCCTGGTCAAACTCATACCGCGTCTCAATGGCAAGTAACAACCGTTTCAGGCGACTATGGCTCGCCCATCTTTGATTCCGGAGAAGATACAACCAATAAAACCAGCATGGTCGTTTCACCCGCGCTATCCGAGGGGACGATTTTTTACTGGCATGTCAGATACAAAGACAATTCCGGAGTCTCCAACTCATGGAGTTCTTATTCAACCGAGTTTTCTTTTACCACCGGGTTAAAACCAAATACTCCCACCAATAGCGCACCCATAAATGGCGCGACCAACCAATTACTCCTGCCAGAGCTGACTTCCTCTGCTTTTTCCGATCCAAACATCGGAGATAATCACGCCGCCTCCCAATGGCAAATCACCACCACTCCCGGAAATTATGGCTCGCCCATCTTTGATTCCGGAGAAGACGCTACGCATAAAGTCAGTATTACGGTTTCACCGGCGCTGATCAAAAACACCACATACTACTGGCACGTCAGGCACAAGGATGATTCACCCGCTTCTCTTTGGAGCAGTTATTCTTCAGAAACCAGCTTTACCACAACCCAAGGTCCAACTACTCCATCCAATGCCTCTCCGGGAAATGGCACTGACGTGAATACACGAACTCCGACGTTAGAATCTTCTGCTTTCTCCGATCCCCAAGGTAATTCCCACGCTGCCTCCCAATGGCAAGTAACAACCGTTTCAGGCGACTACGGCTCGCCGGTGTTTGATTCCGGAGAAGATACAACCAATAAAACCAGCGCCATAGTTTCACCGGCGTTGGCTTTTGATGATACATATTATTGGCATGTGCGCCATAAAAATGATAAAGGGGCTTGGAGCAGTTACTCGACGGAAACATCTTTTAATACTGTAAATACTCCGCCGGCAACGCCAACCAATATAGTGCCGACAGACGGCGCTTCACTTTTTATCTTCCCCACGCTGGTCAGTAGCGCTTTTTCAGACCCAAATGGAGATGGCCATGCCGCTGCTCAATGGCAGGTTACCGATGTTTCCGGGAATTACAGTTCTCCGGAATGGGACTCGGGGGAAGATACGTCAAACCTCGTGAGTGTAAAAGTACCCTCAACATTAGCGCGCGACAAGGTTTATTATTGGCATGTGCGCCATAAAGACAATTCCGGCACTTCAACTCCTTGGAGTAATTATTCGACAGAAACATCATTTATTTTAAGTGAAGCGGCTATTGATATTAAACTCGGCGGCCAAGGATCATATTCCCCCGGTGATTCCATTGAACTTACAGCTCAACTGCAGGATGGGGCTACAAACGCCACAATTAATGACGCAACCTTGTCGCTGAATATTTACAATCCATCCAAAACCAAGGTCATAACTTCGGCTTCCATGCCCCACCTCTCCGGTTCCAATGGTTTATATACCTACACCTATATCGCTCCTGACACACTTGGAAGTTATATTTTTGACATTTCAGCCGTGGCATCTTCAACTTTTACAGCTACTCCTCAACGCCGAGGCTACAACGCCAGCGCTTTTTCCATTGCCGGCGCCGGCGGAGGATCAGATGTGTCCAATCTGGAACACGCCTTGATCGCTTTCACGGGTACAGCTGACTCCGGCACCACCCTTACGCTTGTGGATAACGCCCTGACGCAGGCTGACGATTTTTGGAATGGCATGACGCTCATCATCACCGGTGGAACAAATGCCGGAGAGATACGGCAAATAACTGATTTTGATGCGAACACTGATACGATCACTGTCCATACTGCATTTTCTTCGACTGTAGATGGAACATCAACCTATCTCATTCGCCGCGATATCAACTGGGCAGAACGAGTGTGGAATTATACTGCGCGAACCCTGACTTCTTTTGGCACGCTGGTGGCGGATATTTGGTCTTACTCTACCCGCACCCTTACGTCGTTCGGCTCCCTAGCCGTTGATATTTGGAATGATGCTTTTGCATCCACCAGAAGATTGACGGATAAAACCTTGACCGGCGGAGGCGAACTGGCCACGGAAGGTTACATCGATCAAGCGACCTCAACTGTTATTGCCGAAATAAACGAAAATCAGGCGGCTGAAGTCTGGAACACCCTGTCCAGCGCCCTAACGCTAGAAAACAGCATCGGCAAACAATTAGCGAGCAATGTGGATGTGGCGGTATCGACGAGAGCCGCAATAGAACCACAACAAGCCCAATGGACAGTATATTTATCTGATTTTGAAGAAATCCCGGTTGGCCATACCTATAGAACAAAACTCTGGATTTTAAATTATGCGAGCATCCCCACTGATGCCGCATTCACACCGACCGTTACTCTCTATGACGCTGAACGGAATATTGTTGCGGAAGGCGTCTCCATGACCAAAATAAGTACGGGGATCTATGAATATACATATAGCGTAGCCGGAGGAGCGACCCAGGGCGTCTGGGAAACCGTGGCCAACGCAGTAGTGGAAGTTGGAAAGACAATCCAGCGGAATGATTATTGGGAAGTCGCGGGGTCACCGGCGCAAGTTCGTATCAATAGTATCACCGATAATATCGTGCCCGGCATTATTGCTGACGTCACCTTGAGCAATGAGGGATCTGTGGGTTATGAATATCAGTACGAATGGTGCGTTGTGGCTTCAGAGAATAATGCCTGCGGCGGCGGAGACGATGTATCCTATTCTTCGGCCGCAAAATATATACAAGCCGGCCAGGATTTTAATACGGCTTTGAGCGCCACGGTCTCTGCTGTCGGCGCATATTGGTTTAAAGTGGCCATTTATTACGGCACGGAAAAATCCGGCGCTTCACAAACATTTACCGCGACAACAGCAGTCGTTACCCCGCCAACCCCGCCAGGCGGAGGCGGCGGGGGCGGAGGCGGAGCTGCTGCTCCGGCGGCACAACCTGCAACAACCACTCCATCCACAAGTTTAGTGCCCGGCGAACCGGCTTTTTGCACGACCTTCGCAACCTTGTGCGAAACGGTAAATGCGATTCTCGGCCGAGTGACGGGCATAGAGACAAAAGTCGTAAAATTCTCGGCCGACATCGCCGCTTTGGAAAATAAAATTTCCACTTTGGAGAAAAAAATAACCGCTCTCCCTGCACCGGCGCCAACCATCATAAAAGGGCCAACGATTATCCGGCAAGTCACACCCACCCCGCCCGCCGCACCAAAACCTAGAGCCAAAATCTTTTTAGAAACCATCACCCCCTAATATATGAACCGCCAAAAATTTAAAATCCTAGCCACCGCAAAGTCGCTCCAAAACAAAGTGCTCGAATTTAAAGCTACTCTCAACGCGTTATTTATTAAATACATTTTGTGTTCCGCGCTGATAATTATATTTTCTACGCTGATTGCGGCCGGCGGCTTGAATTTTATTCATCAAGAGATCCAACGGCGCTATGAAACAAAGTTGGTTGAGACCGTCACAGTCCTTGAACAATTGCGCCAAGAAATCGAACGCAGCGCTTACGACAAAGTGAGAGTTTCTGATGCAACCAATATCCTACTCGCCTTGCAAAACTGGAATTTCGACACCTGGGATCTCCCCGTGTATTTAGGCAGTTTGAAAGAAGCGGGCTTTATGCCCGCAGGAAATATTCTAGACCCTGAATTCAATCGGCCGTATTTTTATCAACGTAGATCTGCTCAAGACTACCTTTTATGCATTTATCTCGCAACGGGTATTTGGGGAACAAATACGTCGGACTGTCCCACTAAAAAAAAGTTCCTCGAACAAACGGCTACAAGTTCAAAACCTTTACCTCCTCCTGCGCCTACCCCGACCATTCAAGTTAAGACCATAACCATTGCCAATACAGAGACGGGCTGGTTACGGGTTAGAGACGCCCCTGCCCTGAATTCCCTTATTTTAACCCGCCTTGATGCAGGCGGAAGATACGAAGTACTCGAAGAAAATGAAGAGTGGGTTAAAATCAAACTCGCCGAGCCGGTTACAGTCGAAAAGGTTGAATACGGTTCCGGCTGGGTTGCTAAACGGTATACAAAGGAATAATTTGAGGCAAGCGGGTCGATTAAGTTACTATCACTTTACGTATTTCTGCGGTCTCAAGGCGAGGCACCGCTCTATGTAAAGCCGCCGAGGATGACTCAAAATAATACCCGCTACATTTGCATGGCTCTGTCCGTGCCGCAGAATGTAATAACTATTTTTCATACAAGATTCTGAAAAGAATAACATC
>JAGVIJ010000108.1 GCA_020056125.1 bacterium
CGAGGCCATTGGTTATCCAAATTGGCCCACAGATGATTCACCAGAAAATATCGCGCGATTTATTCAGTCTCAAACCTCACTGTCGCGCGAAGTTTTACAGCGCATCGTGGAACAGGGGCATAGTTTAAAATCTTTGGTGGGAAAAATGGCCGTGTATATCCGAGCGGGAACATAAGATTATGTGTGGAATCAATGGTTTTACTTTTTCAGATCCGGTGCGTTTGAGACAAATGCATGAACTAACGCGCCATCGCGGCCCGGATGATCAGGGCTTTTTTGAAGCGCCCGGCATTTCGTTGGCGCATAATCGGTTGTCCATTATCGATTTGACCGAGGCCGGGCGGCAACCCATGCAGACTCCGGATGGTCGATTCACAATTGTGTTCAATGGTGAAATTTATAATTTTAAAGAGTTGCGCGCCAAATTAGAAGATTTGGGAGAGGGGTTCAAGACGCAATCCGACACCGAGGTTTTGCTGCACGCTTTTGTGCGCTGGGGAGAGGCTTGCTGGCCCAAGTTGAACGGAATATTTGCCGCGGCTATTTGGGATCGAGATGAACAAAAACTGACTTTGGTACGCGATCACATCGGAGTGAAACCGGTGTATTATTTTTATGATGGCACACGATTAATTTTTTCGTCTGAAATAAAATCCATTTTAGTGCACGACGTAGAGCGGGAGATTGATCGCGAGGCTTTGAATTTATACTTTCGATTTTTATATGTGCCCGGGCCGCGCACTATGTTTCAATCGATCAAGAAATTACCGTCCGGCCACACCGCGGTTTTAGCCAAGGGAAATTTAGAAATTAAACCGTGGTGGCGCATTAAAGAGGGGCCTTATTTTACGGATCGCGCGGAAGCGGTTTTGGAGATTCGTCAGACCTTAAAACGCGCAGTACAGCGGCAGTTGGTTTCAGATCGTCCCTTGGGCGTGTTTTTGTCCGGCGGCATTGATTCCACCTCGATTTTGGGCTTAATGAGCGAATTATCCGCCGGTTCCATCAAAACTTTTTCCGTGGGTTATGAGACGGATATTCAGCCTGAAAGATTCAATGCGGATGCGTTGTTGGCGGAAAAATCAGCTAAATATTTTGGCGCTGAACATCATACCTTCATGCTTAGCCCGCGCGACGCTGTAACCTCTTTGGAAAAGATTGCCTGGCACATGGATGAACCGGTTTCCAATCACATCCAATCGTCCACTTATTTATTAGCCAAATATGCCAAGCCGCAAATTACCGTGGCGCTGGGCGGAGATGGGGGAGATGAATTGTTCGGCGGCTATAGTCGTTATTGGTACAGCCACTGGATCGATCAGTTGCGCGCTGTCCCGTTGCCTGAGCGTAATGCCGTATTTTCTTTTGTGATCGGCAAGCTTTTGGGGCGGCCGCTTAGCGTGCCTAAGTTTGTGGCGGCGAGTGGAGCTGAACGCTTTTTAACTTTTATGCAAGAGAAGGAAGATTTGATCAGCGCAGTTTTATCTCCGGGACTGAATCGACCGCAGAGCGCAATGAATCATTTTGGTGTTCTTTTCAAACCCGCGTGGCGAGATGCGACCAATCAAATGATGTCAGTGGATGTGCAAACTTGGTTGCCGGATGAATCTTTGGCGCGCACGGATAAATTAACCATGGCTCATGCCCTGGAGGAGCGCGTACCTATTTTGGACCCGGAAATGGTTGAGTTGGCTTTCCGTATTCCGTCCAAATGGAAGGTGGGCAGCCGCGCGCAAGGCAAGAAAATTTTCATTGATGCCATGCGGCCTTACTTGCCGCCGCATGTTTTGAATCAGGAAAAGCGCGGTTGGTTTTCGCCCACGGCTAAATGGATCAGGGGACCGCTCTTGCCATTCGTGCGCGAAGTTTTGTCAGCTGATTTTGTGCCGCAGACTCAAGAGTTGTTTGATTTCCCGCAAATCCAGCGCGTGTTGGATGGTCACATCACCAAGCGGCGCTATGCGTTGAATACCTTGTGGGCGTTGGTAACATTCCAGCTTTGGTATCATATATATAAATCAAAGGTATGAACCAGTTTTCTGCTCTCCTTGAGGAACATCGGGAAATTATTCGTTGCCCTTTATGTCGTGGGCATCTGAATTCTTCTTTGGATGCTTGCCTTGATTGCCAAGCGGTTTATGAGATTGGGCACGGCGTGCCGCATTTAATGAAACAAACAGTGGCACAACAAGCTTTACAAGATCAAGATAGTGATTCAGATAATGCGCTTAAGAATTTTTTTAAACGCTGGCCGCGGCTTTATAAATTCATCGTATGGTTGATAGTTCCGATTTTGTATACGGGTTTGACGGCCAAAAAGTTTCTTTTTAGTTTTCCTGACGTTACTCGTTTATTGGTCGTCGGGTCAGGTAATTGCTCACTCCACCCCAAGGCGATCAACGTTGATCTTTTTTCATTTCCCAATGTGCACGTCGTGGCAACGGCCGAGGCTCTGCCGTTTGCCGATGAAAGTTTTGATGGTGTGTGTACGGAGCAAGTATTGGAACACGTTTTTGATGCCAGAGCTGTAGCGCATGAACTTTTGCGAGTGACGCATTCAGGAGGGCTGATTTATACCGCCGTACCATTTTTTTATCCTTATCACGCTTCACCTAAAGATTATTCACGTTGGACCGTGGATGGTATTATAGCTTTATTCGGAGGTCGGAAAGTGGTGGATTCTGGAATTTTAATCGGTCCGGTATCTGGATCGTTAGTGGCCATTGCGGCTTTTTTAGCCATACTGTTTTCTTTCGGTTTTACGCCGCTTCGAAAAATATTAAATTATTTTTTTTCGTTGCTTTTGAGTCCATTACGCGTATTGGATTTTGTGTATGCCCGATTGCCGGGAGCTGAAGAGCTGGCAGTAAGTATTTATGTGGTTATTAAAAAATAGAGGTGAGCAAAAAATACCCTGGGGCGAATGGTTTTGGTGGCTGGGATTTCCATTGGTTAATATTTTTATTGTTTGGGGGCCGTATTGGATTTGGAACATTGTTCACGATCAACCGTCTTGGTGGCACGTCCCTATGATCTACGGAGCGATTTTTGATACCCCAACGTATCTTCAATGGATCGGACAAGCGATATCAGGCCTGGATATGGGCAATTCTTTATCTTGGTTTACTGCGTTGGTACGTGTTCTGCATGATATTTTTCCACAAGGTAGTATCTCTGAGATTTGGTTGATGACTCGCTGGCTTGCCACGACTTTGTGTTTGTGGACTATGACTTGGTGCATGGCTCGTTGGGTCGGACTCGGTCGGTGGCCGGCGCGATTTTTTGCTTTAAGTTTTTGGCTATCTTTGGTTTTGGTTTTAGGCATGCGACCTGGAGTTTTTTCGTGGTATTTGCCCTTTGGTTTTTTAGGTATAACCGCTACGGCGTTGACGTTGGCGGCATTAGCGAAAAAGCAATTTTATGCGGCGATCGTTTGGTCGCTAACGGCATTGATTGCCGCTTCGGTGTACGGCTGGTTTTTATTTTTTGTAGGCCTTTGGCTAGTAACCGTCTGGCTATCACATTTAATTAATTACTCTAGAAAATTTTTTTTGGCGCTGTGGATTTTTGATTCATGTCTAATTGCCATCTGCCTTCCGTTTATATTAATTCGGGTAATACCCACGGCTCAGTGGTCATTGTTTATCGATAGTCTGGAAAGATTTGGTATAGCGTATGCTCGGTTGCCGCTCATCTCAAATTCTTTTATAGCCATGCTCGGGTGGCTGGGGCTGGTTTTTTATCTTAATAACAAAAAGTTAGAGTCTGTCCAATGGGCCTGGATCGCGCTTCTTTTATCTTGGCTAATGACACCTTTTACGGGTGTGTATATTCACAACGATCATTTTCGCGCCCCGATGGTGATGCTGTCTTGGATCAGCTTGGCGGTTATTTGGTCCCACTTATCAGAAGGTACGGTTTTATTTTTGGGGCACGGAACTTGGGTACGACGCTGGTTCAACTACCTGCCCAATGCGATTTTGGGGTTGTCCGCGTTTTTTATTGTGAATATTGTGAGGCAACCTTATGCCTTTAATAATGATTTTTTAAACGTGTTGCATCTTTCCCATTGGTTTGCACTGGCTGTCGGGTCTTGGTTGACAATCAGATGTCGTTCCAATCTTAATTATTTTGCGCCGAAAGTTTTTTTTAGAGGGTTGTTACTCGGGTCGTTGTTGATTGGCGGAGTAGCTGGAGTGGCTGCGCTCAAACTGGAATTTTTTGTTTTAGCAGCACAACAAAGATATCAGCCGACCGTTGATTGGATTAATTCTAACGTCCCGGCGACGGATGTCATGTGCACTGACAAAGACACTGCGAATGTTTTAGCCGCACATGCCGGCAGACGGATTTATCCCGCAGAAACCACCTTTTATTTAGCCGAGTCCAGCCAGGATGTTTTTCGGCGGATCGTTATTTTAGCCGGCGTGTATGATTTTTTTGGCGCTGGGCAAGGGGAGACGCTGCGCTATTTAAGTAAAATTTATATTGGAATTGCTTGTGACCAGTTCGGCTGGCAAGTGCAGTGGTTGTCGCGATTGGGCTTTTCGGAAGCGAAAATAGATTTGCTCAGAGGCTGCCCACGTCAAGAGATTGAACAGCGCATCGCTCGGGCGGTGGCTGCGGCCGAGGAGAAAAAAATTGACCCCGTTCAATTTGAGCTAATGTGCCCTTGGATAGTCGTCCCTGATGAGCAACGACCGTATTGGAATATCCCCGCAGAGTATTTCGAGCTCAAGCTAGATCGTCAGATGTCAATTTTTAGCCGACCAAATTGAAGTCTCGGGCGGCGGAGCCGGGATTTTTTTTAAGGTGAAAACATAACGAAGAGGTAGCCAGTCAAAAGGCACGCCTTGAATTTTTTTTATGCTAAATAAACCTTGACTCATTTTTTGCATCAAGGGAATGTCAAAACTGCTGAGGTGCCACTCTTCAGTCATGTCTGTGGCGATATTCGGAAAGAGCCATTTGAAGATTCGTAGAGTGATGAGAATTTTTTTAAATTTATTAATTAGTGGCTCATTGGGCGTAGAGATAACTACGGCGCGCGTGGTTTCGTCGGTGGCTTGATGGAGTTCCTCCATAAGTCGTCGCGGGTTGGGTACATGCTCTAGAACCTCGCTGCAAAAAATGTTGGTGAATTTTTTTTCTTTAATTTCATTGGGCCAAGCTTCGGCATCGCCGGTGATTAAAGTCCCCAGCCGTTCCGGAAAATGTTGCAGGATTTTTTGTCGGCTTAGTTCCACCATGCGTCCTGAAAGGTCAAAACCATGCAGGCGCCCCTGAGGAACCCTGAGAAGTATTTGTCCGGCGCCGCATCCGACTTCTAAAGTGTCGCTGATACTGTCGGTTTGCAGTTCGGCGATGATTTTTTTGATGCGGATATTTTCGATTAGACGGATAATATAAATCGGATGGTCGAAATAATTTACCAGATTATACTTGTCGATCATAGTTTCATTCCAGGCTTTTACGGCCTCTGGATTATTGAGATCAACGGGGTTCATAAAATTAAATTTAAAAATTTATTAGAGGTTATGTTTTTCGGCAATAATATATGAGGGGCGGCGCCGCGTTTCATCATAAGTGCGCCAGAGATATTCGCCGATAACTCCGAGCATGGTCATTTGCATTCCTCCAATCAGCAGCGCGACGATCATAAGCGACGTCCAACCTTGAACCGGCGTGCCGGTCATCAACCGTAATATCAGGACATAGGTAGCATAACAAAATCCTAAAAAAGCCGTACTCACGCCCAGGACGCTCATAAATCTTACTGGAACATACGAAAAAGCTATGGCTGAATCTATAAATAATTTTATTTTTTTTGATAGAGTCCATTGGGACTTGCCGGTTTTTCGTTTTTGACGGGTGTAGGGGATGATGGTGGTGGAAAAACCGGTCCATAATATCTGCGTCATGAGATGGGAATTTTTTTCTCGCATGTGCACTAAGATGTCGCGTACCGCTTGATCGAACAACACGAAATCAAATCCCCCTTTAGGGATTGATGAAATGGCGAATCTCCGCATAAAGCGCCAAAAGAATGATGCGAAGACGCGGTCAACCCAGCGATCTTCTCGGTCAGCGCGCTCGGCGATGACAATTTTATTCCCCGCACGCCATTTTCTGATCATTTCAGGAATTAATTCAGGTGGATCTTGAAGATCAGCCATGATGATTACGAGGCAATCTCCGGTGGCGTGATCCAAACCGGCTAATAAGGCAGTGTGGGCGCCGAAATTTTTAGCCAAACGGATCAATTTTATTCGGCGATCCTGCGCCGCGTATTCTCGTAAAATTTCAAATGAATGGTCTTCGGAATGATCGTCAATCAATATTAGCTCTCCCTCCATGGCGGGCAGGGAGTTGAGAATATTTTGAAGGGTTGGTATGGTAGTCCGTAGATTGCTCTCGTTGAAGTAGACGGGAACCAAAATGGATATTTTATTCATAGATTAGAATATTTCGGTCTCATAGTAGGGGTAATCGACTATTTAGGCAAGTCAAGATTTTTTTATGTCAGGCAGTCAAATATCAGGGGCGCAACGTTGGGTGATTACCGGTGGATCCGGTTTTTTGGGGACGAATTTACTCACTCAAATGGGAGAAGATGTTGAGGTGGTAGTGATTTCTCGAGAGGCGCCTGTCTGGCCGGTACGGCGTTTGCAAATTCGTTATATTGAGCAAGATGTGCGCGAAGTAGACGCTTATCGAAATGAATTAATTCCGGGATCAGTAGTGGTTCATATGGCGAGCAGCTCTTATCCGGGTAAGGCGGAGAAGGCTATTGAATCCGATATTCAGGACAATTTATTAGGAACTATTCGTCTCGCGCAAGCTTGTGTCCAACGGGGCGTACGCGCGTTGGTTTTTTTATCGAGCGGCGGTGCTGTATACGGGGATCAATCCATGATGCCGATTTCGGAAAGTGCCAATCTTCGGCCGATTAGCGCCTATGGAGCCATGAAAATTTCTATTGAAACTTATTTGGCGGTTTTGCATCATATACATGGATTGCCGGTGGCTATTTTGAGAGTTGGCAATGCTTTTGGTCCATGGCATCATTCATCGCAGGGCGCGATTAATGTTTTTATGCGCAAACTGCAAAAAGATGAACCGATAGAGATTTGGGGAGATGGTAAACAAGTTAGAGATTATGTTTATGCTCCGGATGTGGCGCGGGCAATTTATTTGGTAGGCCAAAGTTTCACTTCGGGTTTTGATGTATTTAATGTCGGTACTGGTCAAGGTCGTGAGCTTGCGGAAGTGTTAAGGGCTTGTGAGTTGGTGGCGGATAAGCAGATATTAACGCATTTTTACGAAGCGCGGGATATTGATATCAGGGCCAATGTTTTGGATGCCAAAAAAATTCAGACTAAATTTGGCTGGCGGCCGATGGTTCCTTTTGAACAAGCTTTAGCTGAAACGTGGAAGTGGGTTCAAGATTTTAAATTTTAAAACGTTGGAGTGATTATTGACTTTTATCCAATTTTCCAGCACCCTTTAGCAAATATGTTAGCCGTGGTTTTAGGCACCAGGCCTGAAATAATTAAATGTTCGCCCGTGATCCATGAGGCCCGTCGTCGCGGCCTGCCTTTTTCGATTATCCATACGGGTCAGCATTACACTCCGGAATTGGATGAAATATTTTTTCAAGAATTGGATTTACCGCAACCCGCGTTTAATTTGCGCGTGGGTTCACAGCCGCCGCTCAAACAAATCGCGGCTATTTTAAATGGTCTGTACGATGTTTTATCGGATTTGAAACCCAGCGTGGTCATGGCGCAAGGCGACACTAATTCAGTGTTAGCCGGAGCGCTGGCTGCGCATAAAATGAATCTTCCTTTTGCGCATTTGGAAGCCGGCATGCGCAGTGATGATTGGGATATGCCGGAAGAGGGGAATCGAGTTTTGGCGGGCGCGGTGGCGGATTATCATTTTTGTCCAACCACAGTGCAGCGCGATAGATTGGCGCGGGAAGATATTACGCGGGGCGTGCATGTGGTGGGCAACACGATTGTGGATGCGTCGCGGTATTTTTCAGACGTGGCTAAAGCCAATTCGCAAATTTGCGAGCGCTTGGGATTGGGTCAGCAACGGTTCGCATTACTCACCATGCATCGGCCGTCCAATGTGGATGAACCCGCGCGTTTGTCGCAAATCATGGATTGCTTGGATCAAACGGCGCGCGCGCTTGATCTCAAGATTGTATTTCCGGTTCACCCCAGAACTGAAAAAGCTCTGCGCGATGCGAATCTATGGAACAAATATGAATCCGGTTCGTTTATATTGATCAAGCCCATGGGCTATTTGGATCTATTAAGATTGCAAAGCGGCGCACAGCTGATTTTGACTGATTCGGGCGGCGTACAAGAAGAGGCGAATATTTTGCGCGTGCCGTGCATCACTTTGCGCGCTAATACCGAGCGACCCGAGACAGTGACGGCCGGCGGCAATGTTTTGTATGCGGGCGCTAATAGTTCCGAGCTATCCGCACTGGCGGCTCATATGATACAAAAAGAGCGTAATTGGGCTTGCCCGTTCGGCGACGGACAAACCGCTAAGCGCGTGATAAATATTCTTAATTTGAATGTATGAAAGTTGTAGTCGTGGGAGTGGGTTATTGGGGGCCGAACATTGTCAGGAATTTGGTGAATTTTCCCGAGGTCGAATCCATCGGTGTTTCGGATATGGATCAGGCCAAGGCCGAGAGCGTGGCGCGCCGTTTTCCGCGCACACACGTGGCTCGCCAAGCGCCGGATGTTTTTAGCGATGGGTATGATGCGGCGGTTATTGTTACTCCGGTGGACACGCATGCGTCTTTAACATCAGCGGCCTTGGATAAAGGGTTGCATGTCTTGGTGGAAAAACCTATTACGCGCACATCGGACGAGGCGTTGGCTTTGATCAAACTCGCGGCTGATCGCGATTTGCGTCTGATGGTCGGGCACGTGTTTCATTACAAACCGCAAGTGCGCGCTTTGGTGGATTTGGTGGCATCCGGAGAATTGGGCAATGTTCGTTATTTGGATTCAGTGCGCGTCAATCTGGGTTTATTTCGTCCGGATGTGAACGTGATGTGGGATTTGGCGCCGCACGATCTGACGATTTTTGAAGCCATCCTCAAAAAAATGCCCTTGCGCGTTTCTGCAGTGGGCGCGTGTCACGCGGCGTATCCGAGCCAGCCTCAAGAAACCATGGTGTTGTTGAATTTGGATTATGGGGACGGGTGTTTGGGGCATGTGCATGTGAATTGGTTGTCGCCGCTTAAACAGCGTTTGATGGTGGTGGCGGGTGATAAAAAAATGGCTGTGTATGATGATATTCATCCGAGCGAACCCATCAAGGTTTATA
>JAGVIJ010000104.1 GCA_020056125.1 bacterium
CAAACATTTCCAGATAGTTGGAAATTTTCTGGTTCAATCAGTCAGCAATACAAACAAATCGGAAATGCCGTGCCCGTAAATCTTGGCTTTCACATAGGATCTTCAATTATCGCTATGCTAGACGGCGTGGCCGAAGAAGAGGCCTTTGAACCAGTATTTCAACAACAACGGATGTTCGCCCTAGCTGCGTAAATTGTTTTGGATATGAAAAAGAAAACTCAAATATTTTTTATTCACGGCGGGATGACTTTCAAAAACAAGAAAGACCATCTGCATTTTTTGAAAACCAGGAAAATTTCAATTGAGGAGAAGATAAATTGGAGCAACGAATATTTAAAGAAAAATCTGGGAAAAAAGTTTAAATTGATTAAACCACGTATGCCCTCGGGGGATAACGCTAAATACGAGGAATGGAAGATCCATTTTGAAAGGCATTTCCCCCTACTAAGAAACAATATCATTTTAGTTGGTACATCGTTGGGCGGAATTTTTCTCGCTAAATACTTATCTGAACATAAATTTCCTAAAAAAATATTGTCCACTTATTTGGTCTGTCCGCCTTTTGACGACACACTCAAGGGAGAAGATCTGGTTGGCGAATTCAAATTAAAATCCGATCTATCGTTGATGGAAAAGAACTCCAAAAATCTTAATCTGCTGTTTTCTAAAGACGATGACGTTGTTCCCATATCGCACGCTGAAAAGTTCCGGCGGAAACTTAAAAATGCAAATATCATAATCTACAAAAGCAAGAATGGGCACTTTAGAATACCCAAATTTCCTGAGATCGTGAGAATGATTAAGGCGGATGTTAAAATGTTGCCATGAAACCAACTTCGGAAAAAGCGGAAAGATGATATAAAAAGGCGACGCAAAAGAAAACGCGTTTGATAATAAAACATCAGTGACGCTTTCTCGCTATCGCGAAATAGTGTCACTTTGGGTTGAGATATGCGGTGCATTGCTGACCTGAACTCGCAGATTCTTCTTTTTACGCACAATTGACGAACTTTGTAGGCTTGGGTATAATCGCGACGTGTTTAGCGCTGGATTATGGAACAAAAACCAACCGAACAACCAAAAAAAGAGGGGATATCACCGTGGATCGCCATGGAAATTGTCTGGGATTTGATTATCACAGTGGCAATTCCAACGGTGATTTTTGCTTTATTGGGGCGCTGGCTGGATCAACGCTATGGAACCGGATATCTCTTTTTAGTCATGGGCTTGGTTCTGGCGCTACTCGTAGTTACAAAAATTATTCTTAAAAAAGGCCGCGCCATCGCAAAACGGCTATAAGTTGATCGTCCTTCGTCCTAAGTCCTAAGGTTCAATATCCGAAATTCGTCATTCGAAATTCCTGCCTGCCGGCAGGCAGGCGACATTCGTCATTCGAAACATATGTCTGCACCCATTGCCGCCGAAACTATTTTACACATCGGCTCACTGCCCATCTCCAACGCGCAAATTAATGCCACGTTGGCTTTAGTGATTTTGGCAATGGTGGCATTTTTTTTAAAGCGCGGCATTAAGGATGTACCCGGTCGTTTGCAAAATGCGGTGGAAGCAATCCTCGAAGCTCTGCTGGACATTTTTGATCAAGTTACAGGCGACCGCGAAAAATCCAAACGCTCACTGCCTTTGGTCGGCACCCTGTTTCTTTTTATTTTACTTTCCAACTGGATGGGTCTTTTGCCCGGCACAGGTTCCTTTGGCGTTTGGCATTTGATACACAACGAGTACGAGTTAGTGCCCATCCTGCGGCCGGCCATGAGCGACTTGAATCTCACTGCGGCCATGGCCATGGTTTCAGTCATTACCGCCAATTTCGTGGGCATGTTCACCGTGGGATTTTTTGTGCATTGGAATAAATTCATCCAACTCGGCACATTTTGGAAGGCGCTGAAAACTCTGAATTTCATGAAGATTTTCACGGCGGTCATTGAGCTGGGCGTGGGCGTGATTGAGATGGTGTCTGAAATCGCCAAGGTGGTTTCGCTCTCCCTGCGTCTTTTTGGCAACATCTTTGCCGGTGAAATTCTGATTACGGTCATCGCGAGCTTAGCCGCTTTCATCGTGCCGTTACCCTTTATGGCGCTTGAAATAATCGTGGGAATAGTGCAAGCTACTGTCTTCGCTCTACTGACTTTGGTTTATCTGACCGCGGCCTCCAGTGTGCCGCATGCCGAAGAAGAATCTGCAGAACCGGCCATGGCGCATTAAATTAATTTATTAATTTTTAACTCATTCTTAACCCAAAACTATGGGACAACTCGACGCAGAATCAATCAAGATTTTTACTAAAGGCATCACCATTGCCATCGCCACTTTGGCTCCGGCCATTGCCATCGGCATGATCGTGAGCAAAGCCATGGAATCCATCGGGCGCAATCCCGAATCCACAGGCAAGCTCTTTGTGCCCATGCTACTCGGCGCGGCTTTTGCCGAAGCCATCGCCATCTACGCATTGGTCGTAGTGTTTACATTGTAAAATTCGAATATCGAAATCCGAATTTCGACATTCGATATTCGACATTCGAAATTCGAACAAGTATGGTTAACGAATCAGTACAAATCGCGTCTGAAGCCGTCAAAACCGCGGGGATGGCGGGTATCTTGGGGTCGCTGGGTTTGGATTGGAAGCTCTTTATCGCCCAACTCATCAACTTCAGCATCGTGGTTTTAATTTTGTGGCGCTGGGTCTACCGACCCCTGGTCAAAACCATGGACGCGCGCGCCAAAAAAATCAGCGATGGTTTGGAATTTTCCAAACAAGCCGCTGAACTCTTGGAGGGCGCAGATGCTAAAAACGTGCAAATCATCAAAGCGGCCAAGAGCCAATCGCACGCTTTGTTGCAGGAGGCTGCTGATCAAGCG
>JAGVIJ010000045.1 GCA_020056125.1 bacterium
CTCGCATAGGCAGGTATCCTCGCTGGATTCTGCCCAAAGGACAATTCACTGGGGTTTTGAAAGGGTCTTCAAGCGGTGCATTGATATTAGAATACGGGCTGAATATCCGCCCATTGACAAATCCCCTAAACATGGTATGGTCGATTGGTCGGATATATCCGAGACGAACTGGCTGCACACGTCGTGCGGTTGTGGCGTCATTCACCAGGAGGAGTAATGGACACCCAAGGAATTTTCATCACCTGCCACGCCATGTTGCGCTATGCGCAGCGTGTCGAGAGCCGGCTGATCGACAAGGAATATACTTTTTCCGCGGCAGAAATCGGCAAGTATTGCCGCACTATTCGTAGCCACATTGAGCGCGGAGCCTGTCTCCCCACGATTTGTTGTCAGCTCTTCGTGAAGCCGGACAGGAGCAACCACAGCTCCGCGAAGCGCGTCCTCAGAGCATTGGCTAATAACGCTCCGGACAGTTCGGCTGCGGAGACGGGCTGGGGAAGCTATGTCTATGATGAGCAAGCTGAAATCTGCATCATCATAGAAGACGGTGTGGTCAAGACCGTCATCGCTCCGAACGAAGAACAGCTGGTCACACTGGAAGAACAACTGGAGCGCATAAAACAGAATGCGTTGCCTCCGGCGCCGCAACCGACGCCACCTCCCATGGATCTGGATCAGCCAGATCCGGATCAACAAATGGCAGATGTGTTCAGCTCAGCGTTCCAGTTGAATGAAAAACGTCGGCTGAACAGCGCTGACTCAGCGCCAGCACCGGTTTACGTCGAACTGCTTCACCCGGACAGGGTTCCCAAGCATGATCGCGCAACTCCGAAGTTTGTGGCCATGTTCCTGCGCTGGATCGGCCGTGTGGTCCCCGGCACAGCCGGCACACGAGTGCTCCTTTTGCTGGATCCTTACTACCGATTCTTCAGGAGATATGTGGCGCTGTTGCAAGTTGGCGGACTGGATGTTCACTATCTGCCGGAACACCAGGGTTCGGGTATAGCGAACAAACCCAGAGGGCAGCTCCAAAACTACGACCAACTGCGCGAGCTGATTTCAACCCGCGGCTCCAAATACGGTTATGTCTTCATCTTGGGCACGCACGCCAGCACCTTGCGAGTTCTGCAGCTCATCCACCAACACATCGGATGTGTGAGTGAGTGCACCCGGTCATCACTTCAGTCGTGGATGCTAGATGGCGACACAGTCTTCGCTGTGGACATCGACAATCCAGATCAGACCGGCAACGTCTCGCGGTTTCAACCGTAACCTCTTGACCCTCTCTTGGGTCTTATTTTTTTATTCGTCCAAGATTCTCTATCCCCCCAACAATAATCTCAGCGGATTTTTGCCAGCTGAATTTTTTGGAATATTTTTTCCCGCCACGAGCCAAGCGGACGCGCGTTGTTTCATCATTAATCAAACCAGTCAGCGCCTTGCTCCACGCCGCATGATCTTTTGGATCGAGCAACACTCCATCTTCCCCAACCACCTCGGGAAGAGCGCCGGCACGAGAGGCTAACAGCGCGGTTCCGGCTTGCATGGCCTCAAGCGCCACCAAACCAAAACCCTCATGCAAAGATGGTAGTGCGACCATGTCCGCGGCTAATAATAAATTACGCCGCGCCTCATCATCTAAAACAGCTAAACGATGGAGATGCTGGCCGGCCATGATCTCTTTCATCTTCCATCCACCCTTTCCGGCCACAACTAAATCAACCGCGCGATTAAAAGATGGGATAGCGTCGTGCCAAGCTTGAATGAGCATGGCAATATTTTTACGCGGCTCCACCGTTCCCAGAATCAAAACAAAGGCGTTAGTTAGACCTAGTGCGGCTAATGTTTTTTTGGCAACTCTCTTTTTCTCAACCAGTTCCTCGTCCTGCAACGTCGCTAAAATTGGATCGCCGCCCTCATACGTCACTCTGATGCGTGCGGGATCTAAATCGAATTTATTAATCAGTGCGCGCTTGGTATCTTCACTCACCGCAAAAATCAAAGGAGCGCTCTTGACTCCGCGCTCAAATAAGGCGGTAGTAACACGACGCCGCAAGAATGATTGCGCAAACCATTCCGCATGATCAAAAATCGCCACATCGTGCACCCAAGGGATGCACGGAATTTTCAGACCCGGAGCAATGGAGCCGCCCGGGACAAATAAAATATCACACGGATGGCTTTGTATGGCCGCGCGCAAAGCCGAGCCGCTAGCTGTTTGCAAACAAATAATTTCGAATTTCGAATTTCCTGCCTTGCCGGCAGGCAGGCGAATTTCGAAATTCGAGCCCTTGGGAACATACAAGCGCCAGCTCCAGGGAGCTTTTAGCGCCAACAATTCATAAGTTAAAAAACGCGCGGCATGCGCCACGCCAGCTCCGGCTGAACCATCGGCCGGCAAACATCTCAAATCAATCCCGACGATCATAGCCCTCCTATTACCACGCAAAATTATCAAACACCCAAGCGGTCAACGCTTTAATATCTTGAAAACGAGAGAAGTGATCCGAGCCGCCCAAACTCACCACCACCACTTCATGTCCGGTCTTATCGCTGGTCACTTGCGCCATACAATATCCGGCCTCGGGCAAAGAGCCGGTCTTGGCGCCGACAATATTAAATGAACCATCATTCAAAAAAGAATTCAACAACAAATTAGTGGATTTCACAACATGAGCTTCTCCGGCCGCAGTCGGAATGCTGACTGAAGATAGGGCTGCGATTTTACGAATCTCCGGATAGGATAAAGACAAACTCATCAAGGCCGCCACGTCTGCGGCGCTGGCGCGATTATCCGGATCAATGCCCACCGGATCCACAAACACGGGCGAAACCAAATTCAACTGCCGCGCTTTTTGATTCATGGCCGCCACAAATTCTTTTTGCCCCAAGGATGTGCGCGCCAAAGCAGTGCCCGCGGCATTCACCGAGCCCACAATCAACGCTTTTAATAAATCGCGCCGTTTAATCACATCGCCCTCAGAAAATATGACGTGCAACTCATCTTTAAGGTCGCTTTTCACGATGGTAATAGGTTCATCCAAATCAAGCCGGGCATCCAAAATCACCATGGCGGTCATGAGCTTGGTCAGACTGGCGATGGACTGTACATCGTGCGGCCGCTTGGCATACAGCACCTGGCTGGTGGCCACATCCGCCACAAACACCGACGGACTGGCGGTTCCAATGCCCATGCTTTCCGCATGCAGTTTTTTTGGCGCAGTCAGCACTATTTTATTTTCTGCGCTCGGCAATTCGGCCGCGCTCGACAAAACAGCGGGCGCTTCAATCGTTTGAGCGCCGGTCACTAAACTTAGCGAGACTAAAAATGCAAGCAAATATTCCAACATAAGACAGGCGCTTAATTTTCTACAACCGGCTGGTTATTTTTTTCTTTTTCCAAATCCGCCAAAAGTCCTTGTACCACGGTGTGCCCGCGCAACTCTTCATATTGCGGCAAAGCCTCAACTGACTTTAACCCCAAAGCATTCAAAAAATCAAAGGTTACGGTATAGGTGGGCAAACCCAGCGGATCGGTTTCCTGCTCTTCCACCAAGCCGCGCAACATCAAATTGCGTAAAATCAAAGCTGACTGCACGCCGCGAATTTGTTCCAATTCAGGCCGCGTCATGGGTCCGCGATACGCCAAAATGGTCAAAGCCTCCAGCGACGGTCGGGTGAGTTCGCCCTGGGTTTCAGTTTTAATTACGCGCCGCACCAATTCATTGACTTCCGGACGCGTGGCCAATTCCACTTCCTGCCCCAGCTCTTGCAACATAATCCCGCTCCCCTCTTTTTCCAAACGTGATTTCAATTCATCAAGCGCAACGCGCACATCTTCAGCCGACTGTTCAGTCAGATCAGCAATTTTTCTCACGGACAAAGGTTTGGCCGAGACGAACAACATGGATTCAATTTGCGATGCTAGCTTCATATGGGTAATAAACAAAGTTTAAGCCGCCTCTTCAGCCTTGAGTTGATCCGGCGCATCCGGGTGAGCGTTAATGGCAATCTCTTGAAAAAGTTTGGCTTGCTCCACGCGTACAAATCTTTGTTTGATTAATTCCAACAGAGCCAAAAAAGATACTACGCGTTCGGTTTTATCTTTAGCGCCGGCCACAAAAGATGCAAAGGTGGTGTGCGCGTGGCGTTTGATGCGCTGGAACAAATCCTGAATCTTTTCTTGAATGGTGACGGCGCGTTCCACGTTCACCTGCGGCAAGCGTAAAAACGGCTCCAGTCGAGCGATAATACCGCACATCACTTGCCCAAGCAAGTCTCCGGTCACGCCCACGGGCGCAATAAAACCCAGATCTTTTTTTAATCCGGCACGCTCAATGCCGCCGCGCGTGTAAACTCGCCGATCAGCTTTCCAGTGTTCATCCAATTGCTTGGCCGCGGCCACAAAACGCTGGTATTCGCGCAGTTGCGTCTCCAAATCAACTCCATCTTCCAGCTCTTCATCGTACAAAGAGGGTAAGAGTTGTTTGGATTTCAAATACATGAGCTTGGCCGCCACCACTAAAAAATCCGCCAGTTCTTCCGGAAGAATTTGCGGATTTTGATGCACATGCTCTACAAATTGCTCGGCCACTTTAGCCAAAGAAATTTGGGAAATTTCGCGCTCCTCCTGTTCCACTAATTGCAAAAGAAGATCCAGCGACCCTTCAAAATGCTCAATGTGGAAAGTGAGAGACATGGTTTGGATCGTCCTACGTCCTACGTCCGACGTCCGGCGTCCGGCGCCCGACGGCGGGACACTTTTGGATTTTTAATCGCGATATGCGCCTCTTCCAACCGCGCCGGTTCAACTTCAGATGGCGCGCCCATCATCAAATCGCGCGCATCACCGGTTTTGGGGAAAGCCATGACCTCGCGGATATTCGGCTCATCAGCCAAAAGCATGACCAGACGATCAATGCCCGGCGCTATACCGCCGTGCGGCGGCGCACCATATTCAAACGCTTCCAGTATGTGCCCGAACCGCTCGGTAATCTCTTGGTCAGTCAATCCCAACAAACGAAAAATCTTTTCCTGCAATTCACGCTGATGTATGCGGATGGAACCTGAAGAAAGTTCAAATCCGTTTAGCACCAGGTCATAAGAACAGGCGCGCACTTTAAGCGGCTCGTGATCCAATAAATCGACATCTTCCGCATGCGGCATGCAGAACGGATGGTGTGCGGCTTGCATCCCGCCATGACCATCGTCTTCGAATAATGGAAAATCCACCACCCAGGCAAAAGCGAGCTCATTGGAATCTGTTTTATTTTTCCGAAGATCCGGCTTGTCGCTCCCATATTTGGCGATGCAGTCGCGATAGGCGATGCGTGGAAACGGTTTAGCGGAAATGGTTTTCTGCGGAGCAATAGTCTTCACCATGGCGAGCGTCATCTTCTCAATGAGCTCCATAATATCTTCTTGCGTCACGAACGACATCTCAAGATCCAACTGCGTGAATTCAGGCTGGCGATCACCGCGCTGATCCTCGTCGCGGAAACAACGAGCGATTTGAAAATATTTTTCCACGCCCGCTACCATCAGCAGCTGTTTGAACTGCTGGGGCGATTGCGGTAAGACGTAAAATTTTCCGGTATGCATGCGCGATGGCACAAGGAATTCGCGCGCGCCTTCGGGCGTGCCCTTGGTTAAAAATGGCGTTTCTACTTCGATAAATCCTTGCTCATGTAAAAAATTGCGGAAGAACGAAACAACGCGATCGCGCAGATCCAAATTTTTAAGCATGCGTGCCGAGCGCAAATCCAAATAGCGATATTTGAGACGTAATTCTTCGTTGATGGCGCTGGTGTCCGCGATGTCGAACGGTAAAGTTTTGGCTGTATTCAATACCTCCACATCTTTAGCCAGAAGTTCGATTGTCCCGGTGGCTAGATTGGGATTGATTTGTTTGGCTCCGCGTTGCTGTACTATGCCGCGAATGGATAGACAATATTCCGGCCGCAAATCCTTCATGCTCTCACGCGCGGTAGCGGAAAGTTCGGCCGGCACCAATACCACCTGTAATAAACCCGATCGATCGCGCAGATCTAAAAACGCGATCTTGCCCATGTCGCGCCGCGCGTTGATCCAGCCCCTAACAATTATCTCTTCGCCCACGCGCTTAACCGCATCGGCATTTAAAATTCTCTGATTGGTTTTTACCTTCATATGAACCATGGCTGGCATGGATTAAAACTAGCTTACAGGCTTTTATTTATTTCGTCGACATTGGGCGTTTGCAGGATAAAAATCGCGCCTTTGTCCGAAGCTAAATCAATAATCAAATCTTCCTGCCCGGTAATTAAATCTTTTAACCAAAGTTTTTGATCTGTTTTAAAAATAAGTTTGGTTTTATCCGCGAAACCCAGGGGCACTCCCTCGCCCACCGGATAATTAGGCACATTTAAATCATACGCCACACCGCCGCGATTGGACGAGACGGTTTGTCCGTCATCGGTTAAATATGCGACCTGTGCATCCAATGATGGCGCGTAATGCAAAATTACTCGGTTGGTTTCGCGCGACAACAAATTATCCGTGCCGTCAAAAGAGAGTTGATGTAATTCTGACGGCGGTGCGGGCGGTTGTTCCAACCCTTGTCCGCGCTCGGCTGTCACATACCAAACCTTGCCATAATAAGCGGCTAACTGCTCGGCTGTATCAGGCAAAAGCGCAACTTGGCGCGTACCGCCGGAAAGTCCTACGGAAAAAATCGCGCGGCTTGAAGAGGCTAACCCCATCACTGCAACCGTTTGACTGTCCCACCAACCCAGCGGCCGCACATCTTGTACGCCTTGTCCGCCCGGCAAGCGCACGGCAATGATTTGTTGATCCAATCCAAAACGCACCTCAAAAGCGCCGGCGCCATCAGCCCTGGCCGGTGCCGGATGCAAGGTGCGTCGACCGTCAGGCGAACGAATGCCAAAATTTGCTCCGGTGAGCGTAAATCCTTCTTGCAAATAAGCGCGCTCACCCGAACCCAAATCGCGGCCTTCTAAAGTTGAGAGCGGCTGACCCAATAATTTTATATCTTCAGGCCAAGACAAAACTTTGTCTTCACCATTAAAAAATAACCGCGCCCGCCCCTCGTTTACCAACACAATACTTAGCGGCTTTACCTCGGTTAAGCTCGCAGTTTGATCAGCCGGTAAAATCGGGCCGGGTGCTGGATTTTGGTTGGGATACAAATACGCAATCGCCACCACTCCGCCGACCACTAAAATGGTAGCGAATGGCACCAAAAATCGTGAACAAAGCCTTTTCACCATACTGAATAGGATACACCGCCCGAGCCTCGAACGCCAAATTGCTAGATTAAATTGTAGCCGCACCCTTTAGGGTGCGCCCCGCCGACGGCGGGACGGCTACCGTTAGTTTTTAGTATTTTTTATACGTCGTATCCGCTCTTCGCTCTACGGCCAGGATCCGAATATCAGCAGATGTTTTAAAAAAAATAATCCGAAAGTTGCCTTTGCGTACTCGATATACGCTATCATGACCCTGTAACTTTTTTACATCCAAATGCGCAATATCATCCTTGATGATACAGGCGATAATATTCTCAATCTCTTTGCGTTGCGCCGCAGGAATCTTCCACAGTGCTTTTTGAATCCGATCAACCATACAACCTACACCTTTAAACGCGCCAACAATTCTTTAGCGGAAATCCCATTTTTGCGGAAATGCGTAAAATCTATAACCGTCTCCCATCCGCCTTGTTCCACCGGACCGATGGTGAAGATGGGTTTGGAACGTTTCATGACAACAAACGAACGACCGGCCTTAATCAACTTTTCATAATTACCAAGATTTTTGCGTAACTCCTTTAGTCCGATAATGTTGTTCATAAACGATAATGACTCATTTTTAGATTATCTTAAGGTTACCTTAACTTTATCCGTACGTCAATAAAAAAAAGCCGCACGCGATTGGACATCGCACGCGACCTGTTAAAAATCCGACGGAAAACTGCAACGTCGTCAAGGCTCCAGGCGATTCAAAAGCCGCGGAAATGGAATAGTCTC